>JBIOJD010000231.1:0-6426 GCA_044450485.1 Polyangiales bacterium
AGCTGGCGGCCGCGACCGAACGGCCCGCATCGAGCACCAGCTCTGGCGCCGGCGCGGCAACGTGCCGCAGCGGGGCCTCGGCACGCGCCTCGGCAGAGCGCTTCGCGGTCTCCATCAAGATCGTCTGGCTGCGCACCGCTGGTCCGGATTGCGGCACGCGCGCGTAGGTGCCGTCAGGGAGCAACGCTTGGCGCTTGACGTTGTCGCGCAGACCGAGACCCAGAATCTCGTCGAGGACGCGGGTGCGGATCGCGGCATCCTCGACCGGGAACATCACCTCGACACGGCGCTGGAAATTGCGCGGCATCCAGTCCGCGGAAGCCAGATACACCTCCGTGCGGTCGGGTGAGCCGAAGCAGAAGATGCGGCTGTGCTCGAGAAAGCGATCGACGATACTGGTGACCCGGATGTTGTCGGACACACCGGGCACGCCTGGGCGCAGGCAGCAAATCCCGCGCACGAGCAGATCGATCTGCACCCCGGCTTGGCTCGCGAGGTAGAGCGCGCGAATCACGCTCGGATCCACCAGCGAGTTCATCTTGGCAGCGATCCGCGCCGGCTCGCCTTTGCGGGCGCGCTCTCGCTCGCGCTCGATCAGCTCGATCACGCGATCCTGCAACCCGAACGGCGCGACCGCGAGCCGCTTCCAAGCGGGTGGCTCCGCGTAGCCCGTGAGCAGGTTGAACAGCGCGCTCGTGTCGTCGGCGATCTCCTGACGCGCCGTGAACATCGAGATGTCGGTGTACTGGCGCGCGGTCAGCGTGTTGTAGTTGCCGGTGCCGAGGTGCACGTAGCGGCGGATGCCGTTGCCCTCGCGCCTGACGACGAGCGCGACCTTGACGTGGGTTTTGAGGCCGATGAGGCCGTACACCACGTGCACACCGTTCTCTTCCATCCGGCGGGCCCACGCGATGTTGTTGGCCTCGTCCAGGCGCGCCTTGAGCTCGACCAGCACGGCGACCTGCTTGCCGTTGTCCACGGCGCGGGTCAGGGCACGCGCAATCGGACTGTCGCCGCTGATGCGGTACAAGGTTTGTTTGATCGCGAGCACGTTCGGGTCCTCGGCCGCTTCCTCGATGAAGCGCACCACGGGATCGAACGACTCGTAGGGATGGTGCAGCAGAACATCGCGCTCGGCGATCGCGGAGAACATCGAGTCCGCGGCGCGGATCGCCTGCGGCACGACCGGCACGAACGGCTCGACCGACATCTCCGGGCGCGAATCGACCTCTGGCAGCGCCATCAGATCGGTGAGCTGCACGGGTCCCTTGATGCGGTACACGTCCTCGGGTCCGAGCCGCAACGCCTCGCTGAGCGCTTGCTCGAGCTCCTGCGAGGCGTTGGCGTCGACCTCGAGGCGGACGGCCGCACCGCGATCGCGGCGTCGCAGCTCCTCCTGAATCGAGGACAACAAGTCCTCGGAGTCTTCCTCGTCGACGGTCAGGTCCCAATTCCGGAGCACCCGGAACGCCGTCTTCTGCTCCACCTTGAAGCCGGGGAACAGATCGGCCACGTGCGCGGCGATCAGGTCCTCGAGCAGGATGAAGCAGCGCCCGGTTCCAGGCACCGGCACCAAACGCCGCAGCACGGAGGGCACCTGCACCACTGCGAAGGATCGCTCCCTCGGCGAGCGCCGCCGGCGCTTGGTATCGCGCCGCAACAGCACGGCGAGATTGAGGGATTTGTTGCGAAGGTGGGGAAACGGATGCCCCTGATCCACCGCCAGCGGGGTCAGCGCTGGAAAGACCGAAGACGAGAAGTGAGCGCGCGCTGCGGCCTGTTGCTCTGCCGACAGCGCGTCGGCCGAGAGGATCGAGATCCCGTGGGCCGAGAGCAGCGGCAAGAGCTCCTCGCTAAACACCCGGTATTGCTCGTCGACCGTGGCGTGCGCTGCGCGGCTGATGGCTTCGAGCTGCTCGCTCGGGCGCATTCCGTCTGCAGTGCGCTCCGCGACGCCCCCGAGGATCTGTTGCTTTACGCCGGCCACCCGAACCATGAAAAACTCGTCCAGGTTCGAGGAAACGATCGACAGAAACTTGAGGCGCTCGTACGGTGGCAGCGAGGGATCCTTGGCGTCCGCCAGCACCCGATCGTTGAACGCGAGCCAGGAGAGCTCGCGATTCAAGAAGAGCTGTACGTCGGAACCGTCCACGGCATCCCCAATCGAAGTCAGTTTGTCCTTATACGATGCCGTCGGTGAAATGCATGTGCCAGGTTGATGGCGATATTGAGATGATAGTTATGTAGTTCCTGTTTTATCTGGAATTTCTGTTTGAGCGACTGATGCCGCCTCGGGCCGCCAATTCCTCAGTAGTTGCCGCGATCGACGTGGGCACGAATGCCGTCCGCTTGGAGCTGGCCCAGTGCCTGCCCAGCGGGGCGCGCCGCCGTCTGTATCAGGAACGAGACCCGATTCGCCCCGGTGAGGGCGTGTTCCGGACCGGGAAGATCTCCCCGCGGGTCGCGGCCCGCCTTCTGCGCACGCTCCGCCGCTACGCGGGGATCTGCAAACGCTACGACGCCCGCGTGCGCGCGGTCGCGACCAGCGCCCTGCGCGAGGCGCGCAACCGCGACGAGATCGTGAGGCGCGTGCGCGACGAAGCCGGCGTGCAGCTCGAGGTCATCTCGGGCACCGAGGAGGCGCGCTTGATTTGCGCCGGGGTGCTCGAGGGTCGACCGGCAGGCGCGAGCTCGCTGTGCATCGACATCGGCGGCGGCTCGACCGAGGTCGCGCGCGCGGTCGGCGACCGGCCCAAGACGCTCTGGAGCGTGGCGCTCGGCTCGATGCGCTTGAGCGAGCTGTTCGAGCTCCATGGTCGCGTGCGACCCAAACAGCTCGACCTCGTCCGCGAGTACGCGATGGAGACCATCGAACAGGGCCTGCGGGTCGAGAGCATGGGCGACCTGCACAGCGCGCTCGGAAGCTCGGGCTCGATCAAGGCCGTGGTCGCGTTCGCCGCGCGCGGCGGCAAGCGCGCTCGGCTCGACGAGCTCAGCCTCGCGATCGAGGAGCTCGCCGAGATGAGCCTGGCCGAGCGCAAGCGCCACATGGACCCGGGCCGCGCCAGCGTGGTCGTCGCGGGCTCGGCGATCCTGGAAGCGCTGATGCTTTACCTCAAGCTCGACTCCGTGCGGGCGGTCGATCGCGGCCTGCGTGAAGGCGTGTTGATCGATCTCGTGCGCCAGCAAGAAGGCCGGATGAGCGGCGCATCGCTCGAAGCCGCAGCGCTGCGCATCGGCCGCAAGCTGCGCTTCGACGAGAGCCACGCGCGCCAGGTCCGGCGGATCGCGCTGCAGCTCTTCGACGAG
The DNA here is from genome assembly GCA_044450485.1 of Polyangiales bacterium. Classification (GTDB taxonomy): domain Bacteria; phylum Myxococcota_A; class Polyangia; order Polyangiales; family JAFGIB01; genus CAVZVA01. The sequence continues at coordinate 3,310 of JBIOJD010000231.1, forward strand.
CTCCGCGCGCTGCACAAGCTACCGGCTTCGGCGCGGCAGCTGCTCGATGCCGCCGCGCTGCTGCACGATGTGGGCAAAGCGGTCAGCGACGCCCGGCACCACAAGCACTCCTATTACTTGCTCACCCACGTCAACATCGCTGGCTTACCCGACCGCGAGCGTGAAATCGTGGCCTGCATCGCGCGCTACCACGACCGCAGCCCGCCCGACATCGACCATGCAGGCATGCGCGGGCTCGACCTGCCCGAACGGCGCCTGGTGCGCAAGCTCGCGACCCTGCTGCGCGTCGCCGACTCGCTCGACTGCAGTCACCATCAGAGCGTGCTGCGCCTGCACGCAACATGCGGCCGCAAGGCGGTCACGCTCCGGCTCAAGACCCGCACGCACGTCGATCTCGAGCTGTGGGACAGCGCGCACGAAGCGCCGCTCTTTCGGCGCGTGTTCGGACGCAATCTGGTGGTGCGCGTGGGCTGAGCCGAGGTGCTCAGGGCAGCAGCGGGCTCGAAACGACGAAGATGTCCTGCACGCCGTTCAGGTCGTTTGGCACGAGGTTGCTCGCCATGGAGCTGAAGCCGATGAAGTGGCCGTCTGGGCTGATCGCGGGCTGCGTGCTCGCCTGATTGCCGATCGCGCCACCGGCGCTCACGCTGACCAGCAGCGTCAGCCCGTTGGTGCGATCGCGCACGAACACGTCCTCGACGCCGTTGTTGTCGTTCGAGACCAGGTTGCTGGCGGTGGAGCTGAACGTCACGTAGCGGCCATCGCCCGAAATCGCTTCGAGCGTGCACGCGCCGTTGGGCTCGGCACCACTGGTGCTCAAGCTCACGCGTGTAGTGGTGTTGCCCAGCCGATCGCGTACGAACACGTCGCGAACGCCATCGCCGTCGCTGCTGATCAGATTCGACGCGTTGGAGGTGAACGCCACGAAGTGGCCATCGCTCGACAGCACGGGGTGGAAGCTCGCCTGATTGCCTTCGGCGCCGGAGTTACCGACGCTGACGCGCGTGGTCGTGGCCGCGCCGCGGTCGTACAGGAAGACGTCGATGAAGCCGTTGGTGTCGTTCGAGACCAGCGTCGAGGCGAAGGTCGAGTACGCGACGAAGCGCCCGTCAGCCGAGATCACCTGCTCGGAGCACATCTGGTCGCTTTGGACTCCAGTGCTGCTGACACTGGCGCGCGTCGTGGTGCCGGCGCCGAGGTCGCGAATGAACACGTCCTGGACGCCATTGGTGTCGTTCGCCACCAAGTTCGTCGCGAGCGATTGGAACACCACGACCTTGCCGTCGGCCGAGATCGCGGGCCACATGCTGTCGATTCCGCCGCCCGTGCCCTCGACGCCCGCCGTGCTCACGCTGACGCGCGTGGTCTGGCTCGTCGCCATGTCGCGCACGAACACGTCGAAACGTCCGTTGGTGTCGCCCGGCACGAGGTTCGAAGCGATCGAGTGGAACGCGATGTAGCGGCCGTCGGCGGAGATCGCCGGCGCGAGCGAGTTGTCGTTGGCCTGCGTGCCACTGCTGCTGGCGCTGACGAGCGACGTCTGGCCGGTGAGGCGGTCGCGCACGAACACGTCGACCTTGCCGTTGGTATCGCTGGCGACGAGGTTCGTCGCTTGCGAGTTGAACGCGACGTAACGCCCGTCGGCGGAGAACGCCGGACGTTCGCTCGCGCCGTCTGGGTCGCCTGCGGCCGTGCTCAGGCTCACGCGCGCGAGCGCCTTGGCCAAGCAGTAGTAGCTGCCCGGCGTGTTCTCGCACACCTGCGTCGTGCCGCAGTTGTTCGCGCCCGTGGCGCACTCGTCGATGTCGACGCAGGTTTGAAGGCTGAAGTTGTAGCCCGTGGGGCAGATGCAGATGAAACTTCCCGGGGTGTTGCTGCAGGTGCCCACGCCGCAATTCGCGATGCCGGTCGCGCACTCGTCGATGTCCGTGCACGTCCGGCCGTCACCTTGGTAGCCGGTCTTGCAAGCGCACGTGAAGCTGCCCGGGGTGTTCGTGCAGGTCGCGTTGGTCGAGCAGTTGTCCGTGTGCGTAGCGCACTCGTCGATGTCGGTGCACGTCCGCCCGTCGCCTTGGTAGCCGCTCTTGCAGGCGCACGTGAAGCTGCCTTGCGTGTTGGTGCAAGTTGCATTCGCGGAGCAGTCGGCGAGCCCTGTCGCGCACTCGTCGATGTCCGCGCAGGTCGTGCCGGTACCCTGATAGCCCGCCCCGCACACGCAGACGCCCTGGCCTCCGACGTTCATGCACGTGGCATGCGCGTCGCAGCCGTTGCAGGTAATCGGGGTGCAGCTCACCTGTGCGACGGCCGACTTCTTGCAGCCCTTGTGATCGTCGACGGTCAAGACGAGCATCTGGCTGCCGAGCACGCAGGTGTACGTGGTGGCGGCTTGCGCGGGGCTCGCGAACGAGCCCTGCGTCGCCGTCCAGGCGTAGCTGAGAGGGTCACCGTCCGCGTCGGTCGCAGACGAGGTGAGCGTGATCTGTCCGCCCTCGTTGATCACGAGCGGCTGCACGGTCAGCGATGCGATCACCGGACAAGTATTGAGCGTGACGTCGATCGTCACAGTGCCGTCGCTGTCCGGCATCTTGCACTCCAACGTCAGCCCCAGCTGAGTCGTGCTGCCGGCCGCGATGTCGAAGCGAGCTGAGGTCGCGCAAGTCGAGCCATCGCTGGCGGTGCCCGTGAGCGTGAGCAGATAGCCGCTGCCAGCCGGTAGCGCGGAGACACCGACCGAGACCGTCGAGCCGGGCACCGACACGTCGATCATCCCGGTGAGCGGGCTCTGGAGCGCGGCGCCCACGATCGTGTAGTCGACGTGAGAAATGGTCGCGCCCGTGGGCAGCGTCAGGTCGACCGAGAGCGAGCCGAGCGGCCGGCCATTGCGCGGGGCAAGCCCGTTGCTGCACCCCACCGCCGCCACGAAAACGAGCGCGAGCCGCCATGGAGCCGGTGTCGTGCGTGGCCTGCTTCGACCTGAGCGCGACATTGACAAAAGACGCATCCCCCTCGAGTGCCAGCTGTCCAGAAGCCGCGAGCAGGCGACACCGTAGTTTCACCGGGTTACCACTTCGCGTCGGCTGCGAAGCAATGCTGTGACAGAATCGTCGCGGCCTTGGG
>JBIOJD010000232.1:0-6416 GCA_044450485.1 Polyangiales bacterium
GGGTCTTCGATCGTCACGATGTGACGCGCGTGGTTGCGGTTGACGAGGTCGATGATCGCCGCGAGCGTGGTCGACTTGCCGCTGCCGGTCGGCCCCGTGACCAGCACCATGCCCGACTCGAGCTCCGACAGCCCGTGCACGACCTTCGGCAAGCCGAGGTTTTCGGCCGCCACGATCTGATCCGGCACCATGCGGAACACCGCACCCACGCCGTGCTCCTGCTCGAAGTAGTTGCCGCGAAAGCGCGCCACGCCTGGTACCGAGGTCGCAAAATCGAGGTCGTGCTCGCGCTCGAACCGCTTCCATTGTCGATCGCTCACGATCTCCTTCAGCATCTCGCGCAGCGCAGAGTCTTGGAGCGGCGGCTCACCGCCGATGCTGGCGACGTGGCCCGACGCGCGGGCCATCGGCGGCCTGCCCGCCGACAGGTGAAGATCCGACGCTCCGGCCTTTCGCAGGTAGCTCAGGTATGTATGGATCTTCGCCATCTCAGCCGAAGCGCTCCTTGCGGACGGCAAAACGCCGCGCCGTCTCCGGCGTGATCGCTTGCGCACGAACCAGCTCGTCGAGCGAGTCGTCGAGGGTGATCATCCCGGCCGCCTTGCCGGTTTGCATCACCGACGGTAGCTGGTGCGTCTTGTCCTCGCGGATCAGGTTGCTGACTGCGTGCGTGACCATCATCAGCTCGATCGCGGGCACACGGCCCTTGCCCGACGCCTTGGGCACCAGGCGCTGGCTCACGACCGCGCGCAGCGATTCCGCGAGCATGGCGCGCACCTGTTCCTGCTCGTCGGCCGGGAACGAGCTGACGATGCGGTTGATGGTTTGCACCGCGTTGCCGGTGTGCAGGGTGCCGAGCACGAGATGTCCGGTCTCGGCCGCGCTGATTGCAAGACCGATGGTTTCGCGGTCGCGCAGCTCCGTGATCGCGATCACGTCTGGGTCCTCGCGCAACGCGGCGCGTAGCGCGCGAGCGAACGAGCTGGTGTGATCGCGCACCTGGCGCTGGTTCACGAGCGCACGCCCGGGAGGATACACGTGCTCGACCGGATCCTCGATCGTGAGCACGTGCTCCTCGCGACTCTGGATCAGCGCGCTGAGCAAGGCCGCGAGCGTCGTGGACTTGCCGCAGCCTGCAGGCCCGGTGCACAGCACCATGCCGGTGCGAAAGTCCACCAGTCGGGTGAGTCGCTGCGGTAAGCCTAGCTCTTCGAGCGAGGGCGGCTTCAGCGGGATCAATCGAAACACCGCGTCGAGCCCGCGCTGCTGGCGGTAGATGTTCACCCGCGCGCGCAAGAGCCCCGGCATCTCGTACGCGAAATCCACCTCGCCCTTCTTGCTCAGCACGAGCCACTGAGCATCCGTCGCGATCTCGGCGATGATCTTCTCGGCCGCTTCGGCGCTCACGATCGAGGTGCCGGAGAGAGGGCGCACCTGGCCATCCACACGCGCGAGCAACGGTGCGCCGCTGTGCACGTGCAGGTCACTCGCACCACTGCGCAGCGCCAGCGCCAAGGCCTTGCCGAGATAGCTCTCGCTCGGTGTGACCTGTCCTCCGGGGCGCTGCTCCACCGCCGTCGGTGGTCGCAGCGTTGGCGTGTGCGTGGGCTCGGCGGCAGGGGCGGAGGCGCGCGCTTGCACCAGCGTCGAGCCTGCGGAGCTCCGCGGGGTTTCTGTCGTCGTCGACGGCGCGCTCGCGCCGATGAGCGTTGCAGCAGTGCCCAGCGCTGCGTTGGTCCGCGCTCGAGCCTGCGCGTCGCCATCGGGTTGCGGGGCGACGAAAGGCTGCATGACGGTTGCGCCTGCCGCGCCAGGGTAGCTGCCGGCAGCGCGCGGTCCCGGCGCTGCGATCGGTTGCGCGCTGATCGCAGCCGCGTTCGCGCCTTCTGCGAGCGGAAAGGCTTCGAGATCCGAGCTCTCGGGCGGCACGCCGGGGCGAGTGACCTGTCCAGTGTCGGCTTGCTCGAGCGCTTGGCGCGAAGGCGGCACCCGCCCATCGACGCTCGGCACGCGCATCATGCCTTGTTGCGGCTGCGTGGGTGCGTCCCAGCTTCGCGGCCCGCGTCGCTTGCGCGCGGCGGCGTCTGGTTGCGGGCGGGTGCCGGTCGTCGGCTCGGCGGGCGGTCCGTGGTCCGACACGGTCTCGACGAATTTGGGTGTTGGGGCGGAAGGCGGTGCACCTTTCTGCCGTTCCGCCACGCGCGCTTGCTGAACGCGCACGAGACCGGCTTCTTCCTTGCTCATCAACCCGAGCTCGACCGCCGTGTCGGCGATCGACTTACCAGGTGCCCGTCGTGCCTGCTGTTCGCAGCTAGCCGCTTGCTCGCGCGTCAGAAGCTGCAAGCGCACGGCGATGTCCACGAACAGCCGCTCGTTCGAGTCCATGCCAACAGACAGTATAGGTCACAAGCTACGCGCGAAGAAGTCCATGATCTTGGGCCAGGCGTCGTTCGCGGAGGGCTCGTGGAAGGCGATGTGCATGAACGGCCAGGAGAGCGCGCTCGCCACTGGGTGGTGGCCGTCGGTCAGAAACGAGTGGCCCGCATCGGGGTAGAATAGAACCTCGGGTGTGACTCCGAGCGGCTCGAGGCGCTTGCGCAGCAGCTCGCCACGGCCGCGCATCGAGCGGTCGCGCCCGCCGTAGCAGGCGATCACCTTGCCGATGCCGCGCATGGCTTCGGTGGCGCTCACTTCTCCGTAGTTGCACGAGACCGCACCGAAGTTACGACCCGCAGCCAGCGCGAACATGCCACCGAAGCAGAAGCCGATCAGCCCAACTTTGTTGGACGCGATCCCGCTCTGCGCGCACAGCCAGTCGCGCGCCCGAGACGCTTGACGCAAGGGCGCAGTGTCCTCCGCCCGCTGCATCGATTGCATCAGCGCGCGAATGCACCGGAGCTTGCCTTCGTGGAAGAGATCCGGTGCGACCACCGCGTAGCCGGCTTCCGCAAAGCGCAGCGCCGCGCGATCGATCTCGGGTTGGCGGCCGAAGATCTCGTGGATCACGACCATCCCGCGTGTCGCGCCCTTGGCGAGCGCGGCCACGGCCGGCGATGGACGGTCGCCGCGCGAATCGTCGCCCGGAATCGTGACTAGGGTGAGCTCCATGTCGGCAAGCGTATCCGTTGTGGGTTGGGCGGTGCAACGCTGCCGACTCGCCGCACGCGTGCTTTGCGGCTAGGATCTCGTCATGAGCGCCATGGCGGAGGCTGCTCCAGTCGCCATCGACAACCCGATGGGCACCGACGGCTTCGAGTTCGTGGAGTACACGGCCGAAGACCCCCAGCGGCTGTCTGCGTTGTTCACGAGCATGGGCTTTGCGCCCGTGGCGCGGCACCGCAGCAAGGACGTGGTGCTGTATCGGCAAGGCGAGATCAATTTCCTCGTCAACGCAGAGCCTGGCAGCTTTTCTCGAGAATTCGCGGCTGCGCACGGGCCCTCGATCTGCGCGATCGCGTTGCGCGTCAAGGACGCGCGCAAAGCCTATGAACGCGCGCTCGCTCTGGGCGCCCGCCCGCACCACGGTCCGATCGGCCCGATGGAGCTGGCGATCCCCGCGATCAAGGGCATCGGCGACAGCGCGATCTACCTCGTCGACCGCTACGGAGCACGCACGATCTACGACGTCGATTTCGTGCCGCTCAGCTCCGCGCCCGAACAAATGGGCGTGGGCCTGCGCTACATCGATCACTTGACCCACAACGTCGAGCGCGGTCGCATGGACGCCTGGGCCGACTTCTATCAGCGCTTGTTCGGGTTTCGCGAGCTCCGCTACTTCGACATCAAGGGCAAGCACACCGGCCTGCACAGCCGCGCGCTGTGCAGCCCGTGCGGCAAGATCCGCATCCCGATCAACGAGTCGGCCGACGACAAGTCGCAGATCGAAGAGTACCTGCGCGCCTATCGCGGCGAGGGGATCCAGCACCTGGCGCTCGCGTGTGACGACATCTACTCCGCGGTCGAAGCGCTGCGAGCCCGCGGCGTGAAGTTGCTCGACACGCCCGACAGCTACTACGACCTCGTCGAGCAACGCTTGCCGGGCCACGGCGAAGACCTGCCGCGGCTGCGTAGCGGTCGCATCTTGATCGACGGCAGCACCGCGGGCGGACAGCGCAAGCTGTTGTTGCAGATCTTCACCGAGGCCGTGATCGGGCCGATCTTCTTCGAGCTGATCGAGCGCAAGGGCGACGAAGGCTTCGGCCAGGGCAATTTCCAAGCGCTGTTCGAGGCCATGGAGCTCGACCAAGTGAAACGAGGTGCGCTGTGAGCGGCCGCGTGAAGCGACCGAGCTTGCCACGCGTTGCCGGAGCCCCGCCGCGCCAAGCCCACGTGGCTTTGCCTGCGGGTACCTACGAGCGCGAGTTCGGCAGCGATGGTTTCTACGGTCCGGCCACGCACGTCGTGCACGCGCACCCGCCGACCGATTGGAGCGCGTTCGAAGGTCCGTTGCGACCGCGCGCATTCGATCTCGGCGCGCTTCGGGCCCCGGCGACCAGCCCTTGGGCCGCCGTGCCCGTCCTGCGCAACGCCGACTGCGCGTTGCGGCTGCTGCGGCTGGACGCGCCGATGGACCACCTCGTGCGCAACGCGGACGGCGACGAGCTCTTGTTTGCGCACGAGGGCGCAGGCGAGCTGTTCTGCGACTTTGGGCACTTGCACGTGCGCGAGGGCGACTATGTCGTGCTGCCGCGCGGCACGCAGTGGCGGATCGATCCGCAGGGGTCGCTCACCCTGCTGCTGGTCGAAGCGACCTCGGCGGCGTACGGGCTACCCGATCGCGGATTGCTCGGCCGGCACGCGCTGTTCGACCCAGCGCTGCTCGAGACCCCGGCGCTCGATGCCGCATTCGAGGCGCAGAAGGACGAACGCCCCTGGCGCGTGGTGATCAAGCGCCGCGCCCAGCTCAGCACCGTGACCTTTCCCCACAATCCGCTCGACGCTGTCGCGGTTCAGGGCGACCTCTTCCCGTTTCGGCTCAACTGGCGCGACATTCGGCCGGTGACGAGCGCGCGCTACCACCTACCGCCCTCCGCGCACACCACCTTCGTGAGCGACCGCTTCGTGGTCTGCACCTTTTGTCCGCGCCCGCTCGAGAGCGACCCGAGCGCGCTCAAGCTGCCGTTCTTCCATAGCAACAACGACTATGATGAGGTGCTGTTCTATCACCGCGGCCAGTTCACGAGCCGCGATGACATCAAGCCAGGCATGCTGAGCCTGCACCCGGCAGGCTTTCCGCATGGCCCGCATCCCAAAGCATTGGCGGCCGCGGAGCGTGCGGAGCGCAGTCAGACCGACGAGGTCGCCGTGATGATCGACACGCTCGATCCGCTCGAAGTGAGCCCGCAAGCCGAGACCGTCGAGCTGACGGGGTACGTGAAATCGTGGACCACGCCGAGGTGAGCATTTGAAGCTCGGGAGCCTGAAGCGGGGCGGACGTGATGGAACGCTGGTGGTTGTCGATCGTAAGCTCAAGCTCGCGGCGACCGTGCCCAAGCTGGCGAAGAGCCTGCAACAGGCGCTCGACGACTGGGCGAGGCTCGCGCCCGAGCTTCGTGACGTGTACGAGCGTCTCAACGCGGGCGGTGTGGACACCTCGTTTGCGCTGGATGCGAACGAGCTCGCCGCGCCGTTACCACGCGCCTACCAGTTTCTCGACGGCAGCGCCTATCTGCACCACGTGGAGCTCGCGCGGCGTGCACGCGGCGCAGAGATGCCGGCGCGCCTGTACGAAGATCCGCTGATGTATCAGGGCGTGTCTGATCCGCTGCTGGGCCCGCGCGATCCGATCTCGCTGCTCGATGAGAGTCACGGTCTCGACTTCGAGGCCGAGGTGGCGGTGATCACCGACGACGTGCCCCTGGGCGTCTCTGGAGCGCACGCCGCACAGCACGTGAAGCTGCTCGTGCTGCTAAACGACGTTTCGCTGCGCAACCTCATTCCTGCCGAGATCGAGAAGGGCTTTGGTTTCGTGCAGGGCAAGCCACCGAGCGCGCTGTCCGAAGTCGCGGTCACACCCGACGAGCTCGGCGTTGGGTGGCGTGACAGCAAGGTTCACCTGCCGCTGCGCAGCGCGCTGAACGGCGTGCGCTTCGGTGATCCGGATGCTGGAACCGACATGGCGTTCGACTTCGCGCAGCTCATCGCGCACGCGGCCAAGACCCGGCCGCTCGGAGCGGGGACCATCATCGGTTCGGGCACAGTCAGCAACCGCGATCAATCACGCGGCAGCTCCTGCATCGCCGAGCGCCGGATGCTGGAACAGCTCGTGTCGGGTGCACCCGCGACGCCCTTCTTGCGCCCTGGCGATCGCGTTCGCATCGAGATGCTCGATTCGAGCGGCCGCTCGCTCTTCGGCGCGATCGATCAGCGCGTGCAAAGTCATCCTCCGGGTTGACGCCCGTCTCGCCGGCAGATAC
>JBIOJD010000233.1:0-6393 GCA_044450485.1 Polyangiales bacterium
CCCCCCCCCCCTCACACCCCTCAGACCGCATACTCGATTTTTGCTCGTGTCGGGTGGTCTTGTAGTTGTTTTTATGTGCCAGATCAACCCACCGGGCAGGCGGCCGCTGCGCCGACGCCGGATCTGCCGCCCGTGCCTGCGGGCGCAAAGGTGTGGTTCCTCGAGCCGGCCGATGGCGCCAAGATCGAAGGCCCGCTCGAGAACGGCAAGGTTCGCGTCGCGGTCAAGATGGGCGCCGAGGGCATCGCGATCAAGCCCGCGGGCGCGGTCGAAGCGGGCAGCGGCCATCACCACATTCTGGTCGACTCGGGTACCGCGCTCGCCGCCGGCGGCGTGGTGCCCAAGGACGAGCAACATCTGCACTTCGGCAAAGGGCAAACCGAGGCCACGCTCGAGCTCACACCCGGCGCCCACACGCTCGAGCTCCAGCTCGCCGACGGCATGCACCGCTCCTACGGCCCGCAGCTCTCCTCGAGCATCAAGATCACCGTAGTCGCCGCCGGCACCGTGGCAGCCGCACCCGCGGCGCCCGCCAAGACCAAGTAGTCAGTACGTCTCGCGGGGATTGGCGATGCGCTTCGCCAGCGCATCGCGCAGCACACCATGCACGCCGGGCATCTCGCAGTACTCGCGTTCCTCGATCGCGAGCAGCGCGGAGGTGCAATGGGGACCGGCTGCGGCCGCGAACCAGAGCGGCTCGCCGATCACGGGCGAGCCGAGGCTGCACATCTTGCCGGTGGCGTCCGGGAACGCGCTCGCCAGGTGTTGGCCGAGCGCCCAGTGCGAGGCCTGCCAATCGCCGCTGCGCCGATCGCGAACGCCGAAGCACACATGCCCGCGCACGTGGTACTCAGAGTTGCGGGTCAGAAAAACTCGGTAGGCGCTCAGGCGTCGCATGACCAAAACCAGGTGGGGACGGTTAGCGTAGCGAGCTGCGCCCCGAGATCCAACAGCGCTGCTGAAAAGTTACTGAGTCGTTACAAATGCCAAGCTCGAGCGAAGGCGCTATTTTCAATGAAATCGGCATCATAGGCGCAGGACGCCTGGGCAGCAGCCTGGCGCTCGCCCTGACCCAGGTTGGGGAGCGAGTGACCGCCGTGGCAGGCGCGGGCGCCTCTGGCGCGGAGGCGCTGGCGGTGCGGTTGCCGGGTGCCCGCAGCGCCAACGCCGCAGCCGTCGCGCGCGGTTGCGGGCTCGTCGTGCTCGCGGTCCCAGACACGGAGCTGCCCGGCTTGGCGGCAGGCCTCGCATGGCGCGCGGGCCAGTCGGTCGTGCACTGCAGCGGAGCGCTCGACCTCGAAGTACTGGCAGCGGTGGCGCACGCGGGCGGCCTGCGCGGCTGCCTGCACCCACTGCAAGCGTTCCCGGCGCGCTTCGAGCCCGAACGCTTCACAGGCATCGTGTGCGGCATCGAAGCCGACGCGCCGCTCGACGCGCGCTTGCAGGAGCTGTGTCTCGCGCTCGGCGCCCGCAGCGTGCGCCTCGAAGGCGTGAGCCGCGCCCGCTATCACGCAGCCGCCGTGCTCGCGAGCAACTTCGTGGTCGCCCTCCACGCCGCAGCGGCGCGCGCGTGGACGCTCTCGGGACTGCCCGAAGATCTCGCGCGCAGCGCATTGGCGCCACTGACGCTCGGTGCTGCCGAAGCCGTGTCGCGCTTGCCCCTCGAGGCCGCGTTGACCGGCCCGTTCGCGCGAGGCGACGTGCAAACCGTCGCCTCGCACCTGCGCGCGCTCGAGGCCGCGCCCGAGCTGCGTGCGTTGTACCTGCGCCTGGGCGCCGAGCTGCTCGGGTTGCAGCTCGACCTGCCGGACGAGCGCCGCACCGCGCTCGAAGCGTTGCTGTCCGGCGTGGTATAAGGCTCGCGCCATGGCCCGCGCGAACCGCAAGCTCGACGCGCTCGAAGAGGTTCTGTCACGGGCCGGCGACGACCCGGTGCGGCTCGACCTCGTGCAGCGTGCGCAGCGCTTCAAGCGCTCGTGGGTGGAGCTCGCCGAGGCGCTCACGCAGTTGCAGCGCAGCCGCGCCTACGAGGACTGGGGTTACGCGGATCTTCACGAGTACTGCGCCAAGGAGCTGGCGATCAAACAGGCCACCGTCGACAAGCTGCTGCTGTCGTTCGGCACGGTGCAGCGACACGCGCCCGAGGTGCTGCGCCACGACGGCGTGGGGCGCTCCATTCCCTCGATCGAAGCAGTCGACTACTTCAACCGCGCGCTCGGCAGCGACGAAAAGCCCGGCCCGTTCCGCAGGCTCGACGCGCCCGGCGATCTCGTGGATCAGCTCCGCAGCGCGGTCTTCGAAGAGAGCTCCAGCGTGCGCGAGCTGCGCGAGCGCTTCGACCCGGTGATCCATCCCAAGCCGGACCGCAGCGATGCCCTCGATCTCGTGCGCAGAACGCGCGCGACCGCGACCAAGCTCACGGGTCTGCTCTCCGAGGTCGACGGCTTGACCGAAGCCCGCGTCGCACGCGTGATTGCAGCGCTCGAAGCCCTGAGCCGCGACCTCGACACAATCGAAGCCAGCGCGAGCAAGTCCGCCGCCCGCAAAGCGCGTTCATGACTGGGAGGGTCACGCGACCACGTACGCTGCCAACTCGATCGATCACGCGATCCACGGGAGCTAGGCCGCCAGGAAGCCCATCGCGCCGCTCCGTTTGACATGCCTACACAATATGGCTACGTATACATACTATGGGTGTGTAGCGTGGCCGAACGCGTCCAGGTGATTCTCAAGCCGGAAGAAAAGGTGCGGCTTCAGCGCCAAGCCGAGCGCGAAGGGTCCTCGCTCAGCGCCTGGCTGCGGCAGGTCGCGCTCGAGCGTCTGGCCGAAAAGGCCGCCCAGGGTCGGTTTCGCACGAGCTCGGAGCTGCGCGAGTTCTTCAAGCGCTGCTCCGCTCTCGAGCGGGGCAAAGAGCCTGATTGGGAGGTCCAGCGCAGCGTGATCGACCAGTCTCGGCGCTCGGGCTCGAGCAACACGTGATCTTCGTCGACACGAACGTGTTCATGTACGCCGTCGGTGGCGAGCACCCGCTGCGCAAGCCCGCGCAGCAGTTCTTCGATCGGGGGCTCGGCAAGACCTCGCGCGCGCGATTGTGCACTTCAGCCGACGTGCTGCAAGAGCTGCTGCACGTGTACCTTCCGGTGCAACGCATGCAGACGCTGGACGCGGCGCTGCAGCTCGTCGACGGTGTAATCGACGAGGTCTGGCCGGTAGAAGGCGACGACGTTCGGCTCGCGCGGGCGCTCGCGGACATTCATTCCGGTCTTGGTGCGCGCGACTTGTTATACATTGCGTGCTGCAAGAGGCGCGAGGTGACCGAAATCAAGACTTACGACCGTGCGCTCGGCGCCGTGATGTCGGCGAAGTGAGTGCCTCTGCGCTTGCGACGCGGATAGTCAGCATGAAGAGCCGATTGCTTGCAAATGGCGACTCGGAACCAGAAGCCCCGACCGAGACCACCCTGCTCTCCGACTCTGGCAGCGAGAACGTCAATCACGACGTCCGCGATCTGCTCGTGCAAGCGCGCATCCGCCGGTTCCCTCAGCCTCTGCGCCAGGTTCGGGGCAACCCTTCCGCGATCCAGACGCGGCGCTTCCTCGCGGTCGCTTCCAGCCCATAGCAACCGCGTTCCACCCCCTCAAGGGCGGGCGCGGCGGAGCAGCGGGCAGGCGCGCGCGGTCGGAAGCTACACGGCGACCGCGGTCGCAGACGACTCGGTGGTGGCCGTGCGCTGACCGAGATCGAGGCTTTCCTCGAGCGCAGCAACGAAGGCATGAATGTCCGCGGGCTCGTTGTGGCGGGAGATCGTGAAGCGGATCCCGGGGCGGTTCATCGGCACGGCTGGGAACACGCACACGCAGCAGAAGAACCCGCGCTCCAGCATGAGGTCGGCCACGCCGAACGCGACTCGCGGCGAATCACACTCAGCCTGGAAGATCGGCGTTCGCTGGATGCCGACGAGGTTGACCTCGCATTGCGTTACCGCCGCGACGCACGAATCGATGCGCTCGCGCAACTCCACCTGCATGCCGGCAAAGGCCGGGCTCACGTGAAGCCGCGCCGAGGCCACGGCGGCTCCGAGCATCGGTGGTTGAATCGGGCCCGAGAACAGCATCGGCCCGCCGCAGCGCCGAATGCGCACGGCATCCTCTCGGTTCGGCAGCGCCACGATCCCGCCCGCGGCCGAGAACGCCTTGTTGAGCGAGAGCGCGACGACCACGCGCTCGTCGTCGCCTAGGTGCTCGAGTGCGAACCCGCGTCCATGCTTGCCGAAGCAACTCGTGGCGTGAGCATCGTCGATGTACAACCGGAGCTTGTCGTGGCGCGCGAGCAACTGCTTCAGCTCGTCCCATGGCGCCAGATCGCCGAGCATGGAGTAGAGGCCATCCGCGATGTACCAGACGTTGCCGCCGTGGTCGCGCTGTCGAGAGAGAAGCGCGTCCAGCTGTTCCATCCGGTTGTGGCGCAGGATCTCGAGCGGCACGCTCGGGAGGAGCTTCACGGCGTTATGCAGGCTCGCGTGCGCGAATTGGTCGATCACGATGTAGTCGGTGTCGCGGATCAGGACCGGCAGCGCCGCCATGTGAGCGAGGCTCGTCGACGGGGCGACGACGACCGAGCGGCCGGTCATCCGTTCCAGCAGCTCTTCGAGCTCCAAGTACAGCGGACACTGCAAATAGGCGCGCGAAAAATGGAACTGCGTGCCGTAATCGTCGATCGCGCGGTGCGCGCCTTCGCGCAGCTCCGGCAGAGCCTCGAGTCCCATGTAACTGCACGAGCCGAAGTTCAAGTAGCGCCCGCCTTCCAACGAGACATGACGGCCGTTGGCGCTCTGTGCGCTGCGCATGATGACTCCGGCGTCGACCGCGGCGGAGACGTAGCGGTACGCGCTCTCGATCTGGCGCGTGTGCGAGAAGCGGAAACGTTCAGTCCGGCTCATGGTGCCCCCTCCTGGCTGCGGTCGACTGCCAGCTGGTCGCACTGAAGGGCGCGTTGTTGTCCCAGCACAAGCTCACGATCTTCCAGCGCCCGTCCTCGCGAATCAGCTGCAACGAGTTCACGCCGCGCTCCAGATAGTCGCGCGCGGTGGGCGAGACCCGCGTTTCGTAGGCGCTCGCGATATGGATCACGTCGCCGAATCGGTCGGTCCGGCGGGTGAGCTCGCGCTCGAAGAAGCTCGTGAACGCTCCGACCTCGAGCAACTCCTCGGCCATGCTCCTGAAGCTCGACAAGTCCATGTAGTCGATAGCTTCGGGCGTGACGCGCGTGATGCGCGCGTGTTTGGAGAACAAGCAGGCCATGGACTCCCAGTCCGGAGTGCCGCCGTCCTCGAACGAGATGACCTCGTAGAACCGGCGGATCAATTCATCCAACTGCCGTTGGTCGCGATTGTCGGTTTCTTGTAGTTCCATCCTGTCCTTCCCGTGCTTCACCTGGATGGAGACAGGTCGGGGCGCCCCGTGACAGAAAAACGACGTGGGCCGAGTCACTCAGCCAGGAAGCTCGATTCGAAAGGTCGCGCCTTGGCCGGGGCCGACACCAGGATAAACCCGTGCCCCAGCCGGCCAGCGCCTCGGCCGCTCGTCATCCGGTGACCGACCCTTCCGGCGTGCTCTCCCACGCGTCCAACGCGCACTCCGCAGTCGGTCCCGTGCCCGCGGGCGCAGCCCAGCGCCCAGGCCGCGAGTCATCCGGCGACCTCGCATGTCGGCGCGGCGGTTCTCTCCGCGGACGCGCTGATGCTGCGCGCCGATCTGGACGCGGCGGGCGTCTTGAGGTGCAGCGCGTCTGCGACTCGGTCGTGCGCTCAGTGATGCCCGCGTGCTGCTCCTGCACGAGCGCGTTCCAGCGCTCTTCGCCTGACTGCAGAGGGGCCACCTGCGGTGCCTGCTCGACCACCCGGGGCGTCGCCGGCGCGGTCGATGCGCGAGCGCCGCTTCAGCGCCATCCACCGCTCGCGTGCTACGGCGAGCTCGCTGCGCTTCGGGAAGGGCATGTCCTTCGCGGAGTCCGCGCGCGCGACGTCTTCGGCAACGCGCCGATGAGCCCGAGCATCGGGTCCGCGCGCGTGACTGCGGACTGAGAGCGTGACGGGATGCCGAGCTTGTGAGCCCTTCCCTATCGATGCGGCATCCACGCGGGCAGCGGCGGAACCGCGCGCTCGAGTGTTCCGTGCTCGAACTCGGCGACCTTGCGAAACGGGTGGCTCAGGTCCGAGTTGTCGTAGACCCAGACGAATTGAAGGCTCGCCATGGCACGGCCGAGGTTCGCGACTGACCTGGGATACCGCGCGGCGACCTTATCGGCAGGAACGTCGTGGCCGCCCTGCAGGACGCGCATTGCCACTCGGTCGTCGGACATGATGGCGCTATCGAGGCCGATGAAACAGAGCAC
>JBIOJD010000234.1:0-6393 GCA_044450485.1 Polyangiales bacterium
GCAGGTCGAGCAGGCGTGACCGTCGCAATTGGGCGCGCCCGTGCCGTTGCAGTCCGAGTCCGAGCAACACGACTTGCCCGCGCCTGCGGCGCTGCTGAACGTGGTATCGGCGTCGCAGGTCGTGCCGCAGCACAGCCTCGAGCCGGCGCACGCGGTGGGGCCCGGCCCGCTGCACGCGTTGCTGACGCAGGTGTGCATGCTGGCGTCGCACAGCGTGTTGCCGATGCTCGCTTGAGCGTAATAGCTGTCGTTCGAGCAGTCGTCGTCGCGCGTGCAAGCGGCGCAGGTGTGGGACCCGCTGCAGACCTGTCCGTCTTTGCCTCCGCCGAGCGCGTGGCAATCCTCGGAGGTCACGCACTCGCCTGTGACGCAGGCGCCGCCCGCGCAGACGTAGCCGCTACCGTAGCCCGAGGTCGCAGTGCAGTCGGCCGTCGACGAGCAACCGGCGCACTGGTTGCCTGCGTTGCACAAGAGGCCACCCATGCAGCCAGGGGCCGGACTGCCCGCGCTCGACCGGCAGCTTGCCGCGGTGCAGCCGCCTCCGGACGCGAGACACAGATAGCCGCTGCCGTAGGCATCGGAGCATGCCGTGTCCCCTGCAGCGTCTGCCGAAGGACAACCACCGCAGTCGCAGTTGCCAGCGAAGATGCCGTTGTCTCCGGATCCACGCACACAGGCGCCACCCACGTTGCAAGAGCTCCCGCCGCCGTCTTCGCCCGAGGTGGCCGCGTCGGTGCCCGCGTCGTTCGCAGCTCCACTACCACCACCACCTGCGCTCGTTCCGCCGCTTCCCGTCGTTCCGCCGCCACCGGTGGCTGCGTTCGAACCCCCGCTACCGCCGTTGCCGTTGCCGCCTCCGCTCCCGGTCGCCGAGCTCCCGCCGCCGCCCGAGGCTGCGGCGCCTCCCTGCGACGTGGCGCCGTCCGGCCCGCCGTCGGTGAGGGACTTGATCGGCGAGCGATGCGTGCTGCAGGCGCAAAGCGCGATCGTGAGAGACAAGACGAAGTTGGTCCGACGCATGAAAGCTCCCCAGGCAACGTCCGCGCGTTCGTGCGCGACGCGAGGATCATAACCCGTGCTTCGCGCTCAGGTTTCGGTCGGCGAGGTGACTACGACGAGATCGATGCGAGCACGTGGGACATCGCTGCAGATGTGCCGATGTTCTCCTGCATGTTTCGCCGGCCCTTCTCGCCCCACGCGACCCTCCGCGCGGCAAAACGCCTCGCGCGTCGTCGCAGCTCCACTTGGGGAACGCGACGTTACGGCCCGCAACCTTCTCAGCAGGCCTCGACCAGCAAGGCTATGGCCTCTCCGCCACCGATGCAGAGCGTGCACAGACCGCGTCGCGCTTTGCGCTCGGCCATCGCGTAGAGCAGCGTGGTCAGGATGCGGGCGCCCGATGCGCCGATGGGATGGCCGAGCGCGACCGCGCCGCCTCGCACGTTCACGCGCTCGCTGGGGAGCTTGGCGAGCTGCATGCACGCGAGGCTCACGACCGCGAATGCTTCGTTGATCTCGTAGAGCTCGACGTCATCAGCGCGAAGACTCGCGCATGCGAGCGCCTTCTCGATTGCGAAAACCGGCGCCGTGGTGAACCACTCCGGGGCCTGCGCGTGATGGCCGTAGCTCACGACGCGGGCGAGGGGCGACAGCCCGAGGCGTTCGACCCCCCGGGCGCTTGCGAGCACCACGGCCGCCGCGCCGTCGTCGATCTTCGAGGCGTTGCCGGCCGTGACCGAGCCTTGCGGGTCGAACGCAGGCGTGAGCTTGCTCAGCTTGTCGAGCTTGGCGCGGCCGGGCTCCTCGTCCTGCTCGATGCGGCGTTCGCCGTCGCGCTCGTGCACCGTGACCGGCGCGATCTCTTCCGCGCTCGCGCCCGAGCGCTGTGCCGCTTGCGCCCGCAGGTACGACTCGGTCGCAAGCGCGTCCTGCGCTTCACGCGAGATGCCGTAGGTCTTGGCGCAGAGCTCCGCCGCGTGGCCCATGTGAATGCCCTTGTACGGGTCCCACAGCCCGTCGTGGATCATCAAGTCCAGAAGCTCGCCGTGGCCCATGCGATAGCCGCTTCGCGCCTTCGGCAACGCATACGGCGCTTGGCTCATCGATTCCATCCCGCCCGCGACCACGACGTCGGCATCGCCGAGGCGCAACGCGCGCGTCCCGAGCACGACCGCTTGCAGGCCCGAGCCGCACACCTTGCTCACGGTCGTGGCGGGCACCGAGTGTGGCACGCCGGCATGGATCGCGGCCTGGCGCGCGGGTGCTTGACCGAGCCCCGCGGACAGCACGTTGCCCATGTAGACTTCGTTCACCTGATCGGGCGCGACGCCCGCGCGCGAGAGCGCTGCGGCAATCGCCGTCGCTCCGAGCCGCGGAGCGGGGACGCTGCTCAAGCTGCCCTGGAACGCACCGATCGGTGTGCGGGCTGCGGAGACGATGAACACCTCTTCGTGCGCCATGCCGTCTCGTTAGGTCGCAGCCCGCGCGGCGAGCACGCGCTCGACCGTGTCCACGATCGCGACTGTGCGAGCGTCGAGCTCGACGTTGACGCGGCCGCCGGCTCGTTTGGTGCCGAGGTTGGTCAGGCGCACGGTTTCGGGAATGAGGTGCAGATCGAAGCTGCCTCGCGCGTCGGTCGCGCCTACGGTGAGGCTCGAGCCATCGATGGCGATGAAGCCTTTGGGCAATATGTAGCGCATGAGCGCGCTCGGCACCGCGACGCGTAGGTTGCACACGTCGCCTTCGCGGCGGACCGCCTCGATCGTGCCCGTGCAGGTCACGTGCCCGGCGACTTCGTGCCCGCCGAGCTCGTCGCCGATGCGGTAGCTGCGCTCCACGCCCACCGCCGCGCCGCGGACGAGCGCGTCGAGCGTGGTCTTGTCGAGCGTCTCGCGGATGGCCTCGAACACGACGTCGTCGCCCTCGATCGCGACCACGGTCTGGCACACGCCGTCGATGGCCACGCTCGCGCCGGTCCGAAGGCCCTCGCGCAGCGCTACGGGCAGTGCCACCGCGTAGCGCAACAGGTCCGGCTTCCGCTCCACCCTCGTCACCGCGAACGTGCCGAGCGTGATTCCGGTGAACATGGCAGGAAGCTAGCCGAAGCCTGCACTCGGCGCCAGGGATGCTATGCTCGGCCCGGCCATGGCTTGTGATTGGAACAAAGTGAAGATCGGGCGCACCGAGCTGATGTCGAGCCCGCTCGGGCTCGGCTCGAGCTTCGGCGTCGAGGGTGCTGATCTCGAGCACGCGTTCGAGCGCGGCATCAACTACTTCTACTGGGGCTCGATCAGGCGGCCCGGCTTCGGCAAGACGGTGCGCCAGCTCGCGAAGACGCATCGCGAGCGCATGATCATCGTGGTGCA
Organism: Polyangiales bacterium; assembly: GCA_044450485.1. Classification (GTDB taxonomy): domain Bacteria; phylum Myxococcota_A; class Polyangia; order Polyangiales; family JAFGIB01; genus CAVZVA01. The sequence goes on from JBIOJD010000234.1 coordinate 3,366, forward strand.
GACCTACACGAGGGTCGGCGCGCTGATGGGCAGCTCAGTCAATTCGGCGTTGCGCGCGCTCGACACCGACTACGCCGACTTCTTGCTACTCGGTTGGTGGAACGAGCACCCGCCCGCACGCATCATGGACGCGGCGCGCAAGCTGCGCGACCAGGGCCGCTGCCGGCACATCATGATCTCGTGCCACCATCGGCTCTCGTTCGAGGAGTACGCCAAGGACAAGGACTTCGCGACGTTCATGGTGCGGTACAACGCAGCGCACCCGGGCGCCGAGCAAGAGGTCTTTCCCAAGCTCGGGGACAATCCGCCCGGCGTGGTCGCGTACACGGTCACGCGCTGGGGCGACCTGTTCAATCCGGCGCTCACGCCCAAGGGGGAAGCCACGCCGCGCGCCTCCGACTGTTATCGCTTCGCGCTCAGCAACCCGAGCGTGCAGGTGTGCATCGCGGGTCCGCAGAACCGCGAGCAGCTCGACGAGGCGATGGCAGCGCTCGACCGCGGCCCGCTCAGCGCGGACGAGATGGCGTGGATGCGTCGCGTGGGCTCCGAGGTCAAGAAGCACAAGGGTCCCGGGACCGGCGTCGTGTCCACAGTCGACCGCATCATGGGCGCGCACACGACCTGAGCCCTCTGCGTCACTCGGGGGCGCTCAGCGCCGGTAGCTGAGGGCGTTGCTGGTGCGCGGCGTGCGCTGCTGGACGCGCTGGCTCACCATCACGCGGCCATGCTCGTAGCCCGGGCTCTGCAGCTCGAGGATCACCGCGCGTTGGGCAACGCCGCGCGCTTGCTGCCACACGCGCTGATCAGAGTGGTCGAAGTCGATGCCCTTGCCCGAGCAGCGCTCGAGCCAGTGCATGGTCTCGTGCACGACGAGCAGTCGGCGGTGCGCTTCGGGCTGCAGCTCGCTGATCACCAGCAACGGCACGCGTGCGTCGTCCAGCACCCACATCGGGAAAGCCTGCTCGTACTGCTCGGTGTTGCAGGCGTACAGCCGGCCACCCGCATGCAGTGGGCGACGTCCGCACAGCTCGGTGAACTCGCGTGGCGCGCTGACCACGACCCGGATGCGTTCGTATTGTTCGTCGCATTGCGACGACCACGGCAGACCCTCGTCCCGCCAAGCCACGATCGCGGCACGAATCGCGAGCTGATCTTCGTCGACCGGCAATTCCGCGGAGGGTGGAAGGCTCGCCGCGCACCCACACAGCGCCAGCACGATGGGCAAGCACGTGGCGACGAGGTGCCTACATCGCCGCAGGATGTCGCCTTGCGACGACGGCCGCGAAATTACGAAACGAGTTTCTTGGATCCGATCCAACACCCAGATCCTAGCTTCAGTATGACAGCGCTCTGACGGGGCGCCAAGGCACGGATGCAATTGCAGTCAGCGCGGATCTCGCAGCAGCGCAGCCAGCGCGTCCGGGCTCGAGACCGGAGCATCGCAGCGGAAATCGCGACAGACGTAGGCGAGCGTGCTTGCAGCGCGCGGCTGCGGTTTGCGGCCCTGCACCAGCGGCAGAAGCGCTTCGTCGGCGTCGTGGCTCGCGAGTGCGACCACGCGTTGCGGCAAGAAGCTGTGGCGGACGACGCGCAGCATTGCGGCGACGCCGTCGGAGCTCGGTTCGCCGCTGATCACGATCTCGCGCGGCCGGCGCTGCACGAAGTCCAACGCGAGCATCAACGCGGCGAACGAGCGCGGGTGGCGGTTGGCCAGCGCTGCCTGCGCTTCGAAGACGCCCTGGGCTTTCTCTCGCAGTGCTGGCCGGCCGCACAGCTCCGAGAGTCGCAGCAGGTTGAGCGCTTGCACGCCCGCGCCCGAGGGTAGGGCGCCGTCGTGCACGGTCTTGGTGCGCGCGATCAGCGCTTCGTGAGCGTCCGAGGTCGTGCAGTAGCCGCCGCGCTCGCGATCCGCGAAACGGGCTTCGACGAGCTCGCACAACGCGAGCGCCTCGCGCAACCACCTGGGATCGAAGTCGGACTCGTACAGGTCGATGAGCCCTTGCGTCACGAACACGTAGTCGTCGAGGCACGCGTCGACGTGCGCGCGTCCGCCCCGCGCGGTGGCGAGCAGGCCGCCGTCGGGCGTGCGCATGCCGCCGAGCACGTAGCTGGCAGCGCGCCGCGCAGCCTGCAAGTAGCGCGGTCGATCCAATACCTGATGCGCAGTGCACAGCGCGCTCAGCATCAGACCGTTCCAAGACGCGAGCACCTTGTCGTCGGTCGCCGGCGCCACACGCTGCGCGCGAGCCTGCAGCAGCTTCACCCGGGCGTCGCGCATCGACGCTTCGAGCTCGGGCTCGGCCACGCCCAGCTCTCGGGCTGCTTCTTCGCTCGTGAGGCGGCGAAAGAGCGCGCTCTTGCCGTTTTCGAAGTTACCTTCGGCAGTGACGTCGAAGTACGTCGCGGCCCAGAGCCCTTGCCGCCGGCCGAGCACCTCGAACAGCTCATCGGGTGTCCACGCGAAGAAGCGGCCCTCTTCGCCCTCGCTGTCCGCGTCCTGCGCGCTGGCGAAACCGCCCTCGGCCGTCACCATCTCGCGCAGCGCCCAGTCGCAGCACTCCTGCGCCACGCGCGCGTGCTCCGGGTTACCGGTGAGCAGGTGCGCCTCGAGATAGGCGACGACCAGCAGCGCGTTGTCGTAGAGCATCTTCTCGAAGTGCGGGATGCACCAGCGCTCGTCGGTGCTGTAGCGATGAAAGCCGCCGCCGAGCTGATCGAAGATGCCGCCGCGCGCCATGCGTTCGAGCGTGATCGCGGCCGCGTTCAGCGCTTCGGCGTCGCGGCCGTCTTGGGCGCAGCGCAGCAGCAATCGGATGTCCCCGCTGTGCGGGAATTTCGGCGCGTCACCGAATCCGCCCCAGGTCGGGTCGAAGCTTGCCAGGATCTGCGAGCGCGCACGGTCCAACACGTCGCCGTCGAGCGTGCCGCGTAGGTCGGATTGCGACTCTTGTACGATCACCCGCGTCAGTCGCTCGGCCTGCTCCACGACCGCGTCGCGCTGCGTTCGCCACGCATCCGCGAGCCCGGC
>JBIOJD010000235.1:0-6388 GCA_044450485.1 Polyangiales bacterium
GCGGCCGACGGCGGCATGCCGGCGGACGGAAGCGCGCTCGCGGACGGCGAGGTCCCGGCTGAGCAGTGCGTCGCCAGCGTGATGGCCACCGGTGCGACGATCACCGATTGCGAGCGCTGCCTATGTCAACCTGGACATTGCCAGGCACAGCTGAAAGCGCTCGATGGCGACAAGGCGGGGAACGCGCTGGTCGCATGCACGAAGCAAAAGAACTGCGCGGACCTCTGCTGCCTGTGCGGTGCGATGTGCGATTCGCTCGGGGCGAACTATGGGATGGGGCCGTGCGCAGCCGAGCTCGAGACGGCCGCGGGCGCCACGCCCGGTGCCGGCGCTGCGACGAACGCGAGCATCTTGATGATGAATTGCCCGACGACGGCTTCGCCTGCGACCTCGTGCTCGAGGGCCGCGGCGCTCGGACAGTGCGTCAAAGACAAGTGCATGGACATGTGCCCACAGCCGCCCGCGTGTCAGTGACGCACTCGCCATCGCCAGTGTGCTATCAAGACCCGAAGTGAAGCTCTATGGCGAACGCAATCCAGCGCCCAATCCGCGGCGCGTGCGTATCTTCTTGGCAGAGAAGGGTCTCTCGATCCCATACGAGAACGTGCCGCTCCGCAAGGCGGCGCACAAGACGCCGGAGTTTCGCCGAAAGAATTCGCTCGGCCAGGTGCCGGTGCTCGAGCTGGACGACGGCACCACGCTGAGCGAGAGCATCTCGATCTGTCGCTACCTCGAGGAGCTGCACCCCGCGCCGCCGCTCTTCGGCACGACACCGCTCGAGCGAGCGCTCGTCGACATGTGGATCCGCCGCATCGAGCTCGTGCTGATGGTGCCAATCGGCGCGGTTTGGGTGCACACGCACGCCCTGACGGCCGGGCTCGGCACGCAGTTTCGCGATTATGGAGAATCGCAGCGCGTGCGTGTCGGCAGGGCGATGGCGTGGCTCGATCGTGAGCTTGCGGCCGGCCCGTTCATCGCCGGTGAACGCTTCAGCATGGCCGACATCGCCGCGCTGAGCAGCGTCGACTTCGCCGAGTTCATCGGCATCGAGCTGCCAGAAGCGTGCGCGCAGCTACGCGCGTGGCACGCACGTGTTTCTGATCGCCCGAGCGCCTCCGCCTGATGGGGGCGACCCCGACCAACTGACGCGTCATGCCTCAGGCGCGCTCCGCGGCCACCAGACCCAGCCGCGCGCGAACGTCCGGCAGCGGTTCCTGCCAGAGCGCTTCCCAGCGGACCGCGAGCAGAAACGGCACGCGCTGGCCGATCCGGTACCAGCTGCGCGTGAGCCGCCACATGCGCGGATAGCGCAGGCCGTACAGCAGCACGCCGCCGATCGCGATCAAGCGCGAGAACCGCTGGTGCAACTGGGCGTCCGTGAACGCCTGCAGCGCGACCTCGCCGGGCACGTCGGTCGCGAGCCCGGTGAGGACGTGCCACAGGTCGTGGGTTTGTCGGATGCGCTGGGCGACGTAGCTGAGCTCCGGATCCGGCAGCGCGGGCCGCCCGAACAGGTCGGGGTCGAGCGCGTTCCGCTCGAGCATGCGCGCGTACGCGCCGCCGAGCGTGTGCTCGGGCAGCGCACGCAATGCCGCGAAGTCGACGTTGCGCGTGTCGATCGCGGGCCGCTCCCGCAGCAGCAGTCGGCCCTCCTCGCTGCGGTCGAGCTTGCGGCGGATGCGCGGCAAGGTGCCGTGATCGAGGGCGCGTGCGAGCACGAACACCTGTTCGGTGTCGCTCGGGTTACGCGCGAGCGCGAGCGCGGCGCGCAGCGCGAGGCCTGCGCGGGTGAAGAAGCCGCCGCGATCCAGAAGGGCTTGCGCGCGGTTCTCGTCCAGGGTGGTGCGTACCGTCACGGTCGTGGTCATGGGGGCCTCCTATTCGCTGGCGGCTCTCGCCGCTATTGTCAAAGAAGACAATAGCGCTATTGGCACGCGTGTCAATAGTCCGCCGTGCCCAGGGGGCGCCCGGGCTCACGTGGTATATCGGGGCCGATGCCGGCCCGAGCCACGAAAGGCGCGAGCGCCAAGCCCAAACGCGTGCGCCGCAACCCGGACGACGCGCGCAAGCACATCCTCAAGGCCGCGATCCGCGTGCTCTCACGCAAGGGGCCGCACGCCGTGGGCCTCAAGGACGTGGCGCGCGAGGCGGGGGTGAGCCACGCGCTGATCACACACTACTTCAAGACCTACGAAGCGTTGGTCGACGCCGCGGTCGCACAGACCGTCGCGCTGCTGCGCGACAAGCTGGTTGCGACGGCGCTCGCCACCCAGAGCCCGAGCCCAGCGACGATGGTGCAGGTCTATCTCGATACCGCGCTCGAGCCATGGTACGGCCGGCTCGCGAGCTGGGCGCTGTTTTCTCACGACACCGACTCGGCCTTCGCCGAGCGCTTTGCGCCGGACATGACACTGTTGATCACCGCAGTGGAGCACGTGCTGGTCGCGCGCATGAAGCCGCCACCCACGCGCGCGCAGGTCGAAGCGATCGTCGTTGCCGTGTGGTCGATGGCGGTCGGCTACGCCGCCGGAAACGCCTTCTTCTGGCGTTCGCTCGGCCGCAAACCCGGCGCGCGCCGCGATCGCGACGTGCGCGAAGCCATCGGTGCCTTCGCCCGGGCCCTGTTCGGCGAGGACTGAGCCGAGCCCTTACGGCTCTCGCACCAACACCACGCCGTCTACCCCGGCCGCGAAAACCCTGCCGTGGTCGTCGCCGAGCACGGCCTGCAACGAGCTGTGGGTGCCGGTCTGCAGCGCGGTCCAGCCGCTGCCATCGTAATGCAACGCGACTCCGCCGCTGCCGACCGCGTAGACGTCGTCTTTGGCGCGACCCCAGACATCGTTGAGCGAGTAGCTCCCGTCTTGCGTCTGCTGCTCGAAGCGCTCGCCGTTCCAATGAAGAATGGTGCCTTCGGTGCCGACGACCCAGACGTCGTCCTTGGCGCTGCCCCAGACCGCGCGCAGGTTCGTCACCACGCCGCCCATCGGCCCCGTAGGCACCTTGAGCCAGGCCATGCCGTCCCAACGCAGCACGGTTCCGCCTTCGCCGACGGCCCAGAACAGATCGTCGGCCATGCCCCAGACGTCGAGCAAGTTGCCCTTCGCCGGCGTGGCGACTTTCACGAAGCTGCCCGCCGCGGCGACCAACGCGAGGCCGCCATCCCCCACGATCCACAGACTGCTGCCCGCGCCCCAAACTCCGTGCAACCAAGATTCGCCGGCAGCGGCGACCTCGAGCGTGTGCCACGCGCCGCCTTCGAAGTGCACGACGCTGCCGGAGGTACCGACCGCCCACATGCCGGTCGCGTCGCCCCACAAGCCGTAGAGCGAACGTTCGCTCGGACGTGCGAGCTCGCTCCAACCGCTCGCGTCGCGACGCACCAGATCGTCACCCACCGCCCAAAGCGTTTGCCCATCGCCCCACAAGGCCAAGTGGTTGCTGCGCGAGCCGAGCGACACGCTCTGCCGAGCATCGCCCTCGAAGCGGGTGATTTGCCCGCGCTCGCCCACCGCGAGCAGCGTCCCTGCGGCGACGCGCTCGGCCCCGTACAGAGATAGCTCGGTGCCGCTCGGCAGTTGTTCCCAGAGCGTGCCGTTGTAGCGAAAGACGTGCCCCTTTTCGCCGAAGGCCCAGACCGACCACGGGCCCTTCGGCGCCATCGGCAGTCCGCCATCCGCGCCGGCGTCGAGTGGCATCATGGGCATGGGCTTTTGCATGGCCATGCCCGCGTCCATCACGGGTGGAGGAGCGGCGATGTCCACGCGCACGCTTTGCAGCGCTCCCGACAAGCCCATGTTGGCGTTGCTCCAGGCCATGCCGTTCCAGCGCACCGCCGTGCCGCCCGCGCCGACGGCCCATACCTCGTACGGCACCAGCGCGTGGACCGACAGCAGCGCAGCGCCCGTCGGGCTCTTGTCCACGTTCCACTGCGTGCCGTCGAAACTGCGGATCAAGCCCGCATCGCCTACCGCCCACACCTGGTCGGGCGACACGCCCCACACCGCGCGCAACACCTGGTCGGTCTGCAAGCCGAGCGATTGATTGCTCCAGTGCGCGCCGTCGTAGTGAATGATCACCGCGGCGACGCCCGAGTACCCCACGGCCCAGACCGCGTCTTTCGCGGCCGCGAACACCCCGTAGAGCGCGCCGGTCATGGCACCGCCGGAAGCATCGAGCAGCCCGCCGAGGTCCTCCATGCTCCAGGCTTGTCCGTCGTAGTGCAGCACGTCGCCGCCCTTGCCGACGGCCCACACGTCGTCCGGACCGCTGCCGTGGATCGCGAGCAGATCCTGCTGCGTGGCGACGTGCTCGGCGCGAAACCCAGTGCTGTCGTAGTGCAGCACGACACCGCCATCGCCGACCGCCCAGATGTCGTCGGGCGCCGCGGCCCAGAGCGCGCGCAGCGTCTCGCCCTGCGGTGTGGGCAGCTCCCAGCAGAAGCCGTCGACGCTGCACACCCGCGATGCAGGCATGTCCATCGCCGCGGCATCGCTCTTGCCCGGGCCCCCGTCGTCATCACTGCTCGGGTGGGTCTTGCCGCGCGCGCTTCCGCCCGTTCCGGCGTCCGACGCCACCTTGCCGGAGACACTGCCGCCGCAAGCGGCAAGCGCACACAAGAGGCACAACCGCGCTGCGGCCTTCATCGCGCCCTCCATCTGATCGTCGCTCATCGGTCTCGGATCCGCTTCACTCGGGACCGGGCACGCAACCCTTGCAATGCAGCGTGTTGCCGCAGCCATCGGGACCGTCGTACGGACCGGTCTGGCAGACGTCGATGCATCGAATCGGTGCGCAGCAACTGCCGGTCGCATCGCACAACAGCGGGCTCGTGCAGCTGCAATCGAGCGGCCCGCCGCAACCGTCATCGGTCGTGTTGCAGCCCGCCCCCGGATCTCCACACTTCTTGGGCTTGCAGCACTGATTGTCCTTGCACATCACTCCGGTCGGGCAGTTGCCGCAATCGGCCATGCCGCCGCAGCCATCGGTCACGCTGCCGCATTGCTTGTCGCTGGGACACGCGAGCGGCTTGCAGACGTTGCAGATGTTGGCGGTGATCTGTCCGCAAACCTGGTCGGCCGAGCAGCCCCCGCACTTGATCGCGCCGCCGCAACCGTCCGAGACTTCGCCGCACTCGCCCGCGTTGCACGTGGTCTTGGGCGTGCACGGGCTGCAGACGTGAGCCGCCTGCCCTGGGACGCTGCAGTAGTTGCCCTCTGGACAGCCGCCGCAATCGAGCTCGCGGCCACAGCCGTCGTCGCCTTTGCCGCACTTCCAGCCAACGTCCTCACACTTCTTGGGTGTGCACTCCGAGCAGACGTTGGCGCTGACCAACCCGCACACCTGAGGCTTTCCCGATGCCGCGTCGGGGCAGGTGCTGCACTGCAGCTTGCCGCCGCAGCCATCGGCGATCTCGCCGCACGAGCCCGTGGGACACGCGCGCGGCACACAACACTTGTTCTGGTAGCACTGCTCCGAGTCGGCGTGGCACTCGCCGCAATCGAGCGTGCCGCCGCAGCCGTCGCTGGCGGTGCCGCATTGCCATTGCAGCTCGGCACAGGTCTTGGGCACGCAGCTGTCGCACACGTTGTCGACGCAGATCTCGCCGCGCGGGCAGGCGCCGCAATCGACGTTGGCGCCGGTGCACGCGTCCTTGATCGCGCCGCAGTTGGCCATCACCGCGTCGCAGGCCGGCGGCCGCGGCGGACGGCTGCAATGGTTGTCGAGGCAAACCTCGCCGCCATGGCACATGCCGCAGTCGAGCTTCTGGCCGCAGCCGTCGCTCAGCGCACCGCATTCGGCGTGCTCGAGCTCGCATGTCGTCGGCGTGCACTGCTGGCAGTGGTAGCTCAGCGCGTCGCACGCTTCGTCGGCGTTGCAGCCGCCGCACTTGACCGTGCTGCCGCATCCGTCGGGCAGACTTCCGCACGCCATCAACGTCGTGCAGTCGCGCGGCTGACAAGCGCCGCACTGCCCCGAGGCCGCGTCGCAGATCGCGCCGCCGCTGCAGCTGCCGCAGGGTCGGGCTCCGCCGCACGCGTCGAGCAGCACGCCGCATTGCTTGCCCGCCTGATTGCATGCCTCGTCGATCTTGCCGCAGCGGTGGCTGCCGGGGTCGCACATCTCGTCCTGCATGCAGGTGCCGCAACGCAGCACGCCGCCGCAGCCATCCTTGACCGCGCCGCATGACGCGCCTTGTTGCAGACAGGTCATCGGCACGCACAGCCCTCCGCCGTCCATGCCTCCGCTCGGTCCGCCGTCGGCGTGACCACCGTCTTTGCCGCGTCCGGTACCGGTGTTGTTGTTGCCGAAATTTCCCGAGGCCGCGTCGCGGCCTGTCGCTCCGCCGTCGGAGCCGGATCCTTTGCCCGAGTCCGCGGAGCCGCTGCCC
>JBIOJD010000236.1:0-6378 GCA_044450485.1 Polyangiales bacterium
CATCCCCGCGGCCGAGCATAGGCCGAGCCGCAGCGAGCGGCGCGTCTTCCGTCGCGGCCAACGCTTGTTCCGTACCGAGATCGGCGCGGTCGAAGCAGACCAACGCCGCTCGTCGCTCTACAACCGGCACAAACAACTGCGCGGGCTCAGCCACGAGGGCGGACCGATCACGCTCGCGGGCTACTCCGCGGTGCTCGCCGACACGTGCTGCGAGAGCTTCGAGCTGCGTTACCTGCTGCAGGACGAGCTGGTCGGCGTGGCGATCGTGGACCGAGGCGAGCACGCTTTGTCAGCCGTGTACTGCTACTACGACCCGCGCCACGGCGCGCTCAGTCCGGGCACCTACTCGATCCTCTACCAGCTCGAGCTGTGCCGGCGCTGGGGGCTCGATTACCTGTACCTCGGCCTGACGATCGACGACTGCAAGGCGATGAGCTACAAGCGCCGCTACCTGCCCCACGAACGGCTGATCGACGGGCGCTGGCAGCGCTTCGAGCGCTGAAAAGCCCGCGCACGCCCGATCGAAGCCATGCACTTTGCGCGCAAAGGCAGCAACGTGAGGCACACGCTGCGGCTCGCGTTCCTCTGTTGGCTCGTCCTCACCGCGAGCGCAGCCGCGCAGACGCTCGAGGACACCCTGCGGCAGCACGTTCGCGAAGGCATCGACGACTCCGAGGAGAAGGCGCGCAAACAGCGCGAGGAAGAAGAACGCAAGCGCAAGCAGGCCGAGCACGAAGCGCACCCCCCGCCACCCAAGAAAGAGCCTGCGCAGAAACCAGCGACACCCGAGCCTCCGCCTACGAGCGGCTCCAGCGTGAAGATCGACTTCGGCTCCGACGGTGATCCACTGGCGCAGCAAGCGCAGCCCGGGCCGAAGCTGCCGCTGCGCGTGCTCGGCCAGCACTTCCAGCTCGACGTCACGCTCGGCGGCGGCTATCGCGGCTGGCTGCCGCAGCAGTACCGCGCTGTGAGCGTGGATGTCGGCAACTACGCGACCTGGAACATCGACGTCAAAGCCAAGATCTACTTCGTGAGCCTGCGCCGTGGCTACTACGAGAGCAATGGCGTGGCCCCACCGCGCACCGACGAAGGCGCGGTGGCTTCGCAGGTCGCGAAGTATGCGCCCAAAGCCGTGCGCTTGCTCGGCATCCTCGGTGTGCCGATCAGCCCCGCGTGGGAGCCGCAGATCCGCTATGAGTCGCACGCCTTCGAGACGCGGGCGGTCCCGAGCCAAGACGTGTGCGTCGTGGGCCGGGACGTGGCCGCCAACTTCGACCCTGCGACTTGCAAAGGTACGCGCAACGAGCTGCGGATTCTGTCGGCGTTCGAGACGTTCGTCGCGGGCGTGCGCTACGACCATTCACGCTCGGACTCGCCGGTCGTGGGCAACGAGGTGGGCAAGATCCCCCCGATCTTCTTCGGCATCGGGTTGATGCAGTACCGCAAGCCCTACCAGGTCAACGTCGGCAGCGTAACCGCGAACGAGTTCCTGTTCGACGGTCGCTTTCGCGGCGTCGGGCTCGCGCTCGGCACGAACCTCGGCGGAGGCGTGAACAACTTCTTCGTCGACGTCGATGCGCAGCTCGGCGCCGGAGAGGTCTCGCTCACCGACAAGCTCACGCTCAACGCGCTCATCCCGAGCGGCTACACCATCGGCTACGTACAAGGCACGGCCACGCTCGGCTATCGGCTCGCGCTCTTCAAAGGCCCGCCCACGCTGCTGCTCGTGCCGGTCGTGAGCGCCGGCGGCGCGAGCTTCTTCCTCGTCAGCACCAACGGCAACGACAAGAACAGCACCAGCCCCTCCGTCAACTGGGACCTCCTCTGGACCGCCCAAGCGTCGTTGCTGCTGCCGCTCTGATTCAGTGAACAGTCGCCGAGAACATCAGGGCCAGGGCGGAGAAGTTGCCGGCGCCGAAGCTCGAGAAGCGGCCGAGCAGCGCCACGCCGAGACCGAGGGGTCCGCCTTCGATCAGCCATTCTTTGCCGGCCATCAAGGCGAGCCCGAAGCCAGGGTTGGTGCGGACTGAATCGCCTGCCCCGGTGACTCGGCTGCCGCGGCCCACGCCTGCGGTTGCCGAGAAGTACACGTTCGCGTCGAGCAGCCAGTACGCCAGACCGGGTCCGATCACGTAGGCTGCGGTCTGTTCCGAGTTGCCGCTGCCGATCGCGTCGAGCGCGCCGAAGAGCACGAGACCCTTGGCCACGGTGCCGCCGGCTGCGATGTCGAGCGCGGCGCCGCCGGAGTCGGGATGGGCCGCGAACTTCGCTTTGAAGGCCGCGGGTCCCAGCGCGAGCCGTAGGTAGAACCCCTGGTGCACCGGTTGCGGCGGGTGAGGCTGCGGCCACTGCCACTGCGATTGGGGGGGACCCTCGGGCACCGCCGCCCCGGCCGGGGCTCTGGCGGGTCCGGGCGCTGCCAAAGGCGCCGCGGGCGGTGGCGCTGCGGGCGGTGGTGGCGGCACAGCCTCGGGCGGCGCCGCCGAGGGCGCGGTCTCCGGCGGCGGCTGCGAGTAGCTCGGAGGCGGCGGAGGTGTCTGCTCACCTTCCGCGTTGGGCTTGGCGGCCGGCGGCGGTGCCGGCGCTGCAGGCGGTCCCTTTGCGTCGTCCCCGGCCGTTGGCCCTGAGGGCGCGGGGGACGCTGGAGCCTGCGCGGGCCCGTTTGCGCCCGGTGGGGCAGCCGCCTGCGCCTGCGCGTAGGCCATGCGCGAAAGAAGCATCGCGCAGCTGAGCGCATGAGCCGCAGCTCGGGTCCAAGCTCGCTTCATCACCACTGGTTGTACTTGTCCTTGGCCTGGGGCGGAAGTCCGTGGGCCGGGACAACGGGTTGCAGGTTCGCACCCGCCGTTCTAGAACGCGGCTTCACACGCACGGGGCAACGGGACAAGACCATGGCAACCAACGCGGAAAAAGCGGTCGCGATTTTCACACAGCACATCGGCAAGCCGGAGGAGCCCGGCGCTTGGCTGCTCGTCGACCAGGCGCGCATCAACCAGTTCGCCGACTGCACGCTCGACCATCAGTTCATCCACGTCGATCCCGAGCGCTCCGCGCAGCTCTCGCCCTACAAGGTCACGATCGCGCACGGCTTCCTCACGCTGTCGATGCTCACGCACCTGTCGGCGTCGGTGAAGGCGACGTACATGGAGGCGTACTCGGGCATCGTGATGGGCGTGAACTACGGCTTCGAGAAGGTGCGCTTCATCTCGCCCGTCAAGGTCAACTCCAAGATCCGCCTGCGCCGAGAGATCGCGAGCGTGGAGGCCAAGGGGCCGACCGCCTTGCACCTCACGCACAAGTGCACGATCGAGATCGAGGGCGAGGACAAGCCGGCCTGTGTGGCCGAGTGGATCACGCGCCTCATCTACAGCTGACGCTCCGCTACAGCGACGCTCCGCGACCAGAGCGGCGTCTTGCTCGGCCTGACGGCCGAGGCCGTGAGCCCGCCAAGCACCTTTCGCGGGGCTTGCGCATGCGCAAGGTTCCGGGCGGAAGATCACGCGATTGCCGATGTAACCCTCGGCGCGATGCCACGAGATGATGTCCTAAAACAGGGACTATCCGTCTCGCTCGCTGCGCAACTCACAAACGGCTGTGTATGCTTATACTCATATAATTTCAAATCGTTGCACGGAAGGCCTGGGGGGCTGTGGCCGAAATTGCAACTCACAATGGCTGCACCTGCCCGTGCATTCGACCCGATTCTGTACGAAAGTGACACAAGGTGGAGACTCCCCGGGAGGTCGGCATGGGTCTGCGAATCGAACGTGGGTTCGGGGTTGGTGGTGGACTGGCGCTGGCGTCGTTGCTCGCGCTAGCGGGGTGCGCTGGGGGCGACGCGACCCGTTCGCCTACTGTCGGCGACCCGGTTCCTGCAGCCCCAGGGCCCGGAGACACAGCTGTCGTCACTGGCGCCCTACCCTGCGACGTGAACACGGTCGTTCAATCACGCTGCCAGGTCTGTCACGGAGCGACTCCGATCGGCGGCGCACCGATGTCGCTCGTGACGCTTGCTGACTTCCAGCAGATGTACACGGTCCGGACCACGCAGCCTCTGCTGGGGCAGAGCATGAGGCTCTACCAGCTCGCACAGATCCGCATCAACGGCCAGATGGGCACTCCCAAGATGCCGCAGGGCGCGCCGCTGGCGCAGCCGGAGTTTGCCACGCTCAACACCTGGCTCACGAACGGCGCACCTGCAGGCACGGCGTGCGCAGGCACGCTGCCGGTGAACGGCAGTGGCACAGGCACGGGCGTGGGCACGACGCCGACCACGGGCGGAGCGGGCACCTCGGGCGGGACCGGCACTGCGATGGGAACCGGTACCGCGATGGGAACCGGCACCACCATGGGCACCGGCATGACCGGCGGCCCCACCACCATGAACCCTGCCCTCACGCCCGACATGGCGCCGCTCGTCGCGCTCCCGGGCGAGACTTGTTACGACCTGCTCACGCACCAGTCGACCACCTCTGTCGACTCGACGAAGTACATGGTCATCACCGGCGAGCACTATGAGCAGTTCTACTTCAACGTGCCGTGGCCAACGGGGTCGCAAGGCACACGCTTCGGAACCAAGTTCGACAACTTGGCGGTGCTGCATCACTGGCTGCTGTTCACCACGGCCAAGAACGAGGTGGCCGGCTTCCACGAAACGGTGTCCGGCACGCAGCTCGGCGACACGGCGGCGTTGATCGCAGGCTGGGCGGTGGGCGGCAAGAACGTCACCATGCCGGCTGACGTCGGCTTCGATCTACCGGCTTCAGGGACCATGCTCAACCTGCAATGGCACTTCTTCAACAGCACGGGTCAACCTGCCCAGGATGGAAGCGCGGTTCAGGTCTGCACGGTCCCGATGGGAACGCGACCGAAGCTCGGATCCATCACCTGGCTCGGTACGGAGAACTTCAACGGTCCTGCCGGCATGCCGGCAGGCCAGATGAGCAACTTCTCCGGCACCTGCAATCCGAATCGCACGGGCATGAACGCGACCGACCCCATCCACATCTTCATCTTCTGGCCGCACATGCACACGCTCGGCGTGAACATGGCGTCGTCGGTGAATCACGCCGGCGTGGACACCGAGGTGTTCAACCAGCCGTTCGACTTCAACCACCAGGTCCACTACGACGCGTCGGTCGACCTGATGCCTGGCGACACCATCACCGCAACCTGCACGTTCAACAACACGACCACGGCGGGCGTGCCGTTCGGCCCGTCCACCAAGCAAGAGATGTGCTATCAGTTCGCGTTCTCGTATCCGGCGCACGCGCTCGACAACGGTGTGCTGAGCCTGATCGGTGCGACCAACACCTGCTGGTGAGGAGCTCGACCGAAGCCGCGGCGATGCGCGGGCTCCGCAGCTCTGGGTGGGTAAGTTCCTACTGACGAGGTTTGGTCAGGTCGAGTGGGCAGTGCGTGGCACGCGAGCTGGCGCCGCGGCGCGCGCATCGCAATGGAGTTGACGCGCCTGGCCACGTCCCTTAACTCAACTAGGACATGGCGGAGAAGCCCAAGCCCGCGCGCAGGACGCTCGAAGGTGATTCCACGCTACGCCCGATGCGCGTACCTGTGGTGCTCGTGGCCGGCGGCCCGGACGAGCTGATCGCCGCAACCAAACAGGTCGCGGGTCTCGAGAGCCCGCTGATCCAAGTCGAAGCCTGCGGCGCCGCGAGCGTGGCCTCGATGGCGGCGAGCCTGAGACCGTTCGCGCTGGTCGTGAGCCAGGACATCTTCGCATTCGATCCCGATGAGTTCACGGCGCTCGCGCGCGACGTGCAGGCCGAGCTGGTGGTCCTGAAGCTGACCGGCACGGCGGGGTTTCTGGAGCAAGCGCTGCGACCTTCGTTGCGCGCCGCGTTCCGCCGCTTTCGAACCGAGGCCGAGAGCGGTCCGGTGCGCAAGCGTTGATCGTTGATGACTCGGGGCGGCGATTCACCCCTCGATTGGCTCTTTGGTATAAGCGGGGGAGATGCGGACGCCACGGCTTACATCGGCGTTACTCGCCTGCGCCACGGCGCTGAGCTGCAGCCGCGCGGCTGCGCCCGAGGACGAGCCCGCCCCGTCCGGAACTGCCGGGGGCGAGCACGAAAGCACGCCGATTCGGGTGGTGGCGCCGGCGGCTCCGTCACGACCGCCAGAGCCGGCCAGCGAGGAGCCAGGGCTCGCAGCAACCGCCGAGGAGCCCGGGCCCGCAACCCCGGGGCGAGCCGACGTCTATGTGAACGGCGCCAGGCTCGGCGAGCCGGACCTGCGTGAGCTCGAGGTGCGCGTGGAGCGGCGGCCGGAGCCCGGCAAGTACTGGTACGACGCGAAGAGCGGGCTGTGGGGCTTGATCGGACACGGCGCGTCCGGGCTGACGGCGCCGCGACTGCGCGC
>JBIOJD010000237.1:0-6313 GCA_044450485.1 Polyangiales bacterium
CCGATCAAGCCGTCGTGATCGCCTGCAGCGCGCTTCTGCGTCTCGACGCCGCGCAGCGCGACCTCGCTCTCCGGCTCGAGCTCGAGGATCTGTTGATACGCGGCCTCGGCGCGCGTCGGCTCCTTGAGCTCGGTGTCGTAGAGGCGCGCGACCCGATAGAGCAGCGCCAAGCGCTGCTCGCGATCGGAGCTGGCGTTCGCCACTTCGTGCAAGGCCTCGGCCGCACGCGAGAACGCGTTGGCTTCGCGCGCGATCTCTTCGACACGCTCGGCCAGCGACTCGTCGCCCGGCGAAGCGTGCAGCGCACGGCGGGCCTCTTGGAAGGCGCCTTCGTCGAGCGGACGCTGCACCGTGGGCTTGCGCACCGCGCGCTCGAGCTCGTCGAGCAGCACGCGGGCGCTCGCAAACCGATCGTCCGGGTCTTTGGCCAGCGCGCGCAGCACCACCTCGTCGAGCGCAGGCGAGACCCAACCCTTGCGTGCGTACGCCGAGGGCGGCTCGGGGGTGGCCGACAGGTGCTGCGCGATGACGTCGATGGCCGAGTCGCCCACGAACGGCGGCCGCCCCGTCAGCGTCTCGTACATCAACGTGCCCATCTGGTAGATGTCGGCGCGCTGGTCGGGCTCGATGCCGCGCGCTTGCTCGGGCGCGAGGGCCTTGGCGGTACCGAGCACGGGCAAGAGCCCCGTGGCCCCAGCCTCGACCTTGGTGCGCGTGAGCAAGCGATCGCCGCCGCCGTCCACCAACACGCCAATGGGCTCGCTGCCGCCATCCTCCGCGTTGCTGCGCACCACGAACACGTTCTCGACCTTGATGTCGCCGTGCAGCAAACCGCGCTTGTGCAACGTGCTCAGACCCTGCAGCACCCCGGCGAAGATCGGCCGGGCTTCGTTGATGTGCAGGCTGCCCGTGCGCTTGACGCGCTGCGCCAACGTCTGGCCGGTCAGGTAAGCCGCGGCCACCCACGGCCGTGCGTCATCGAGCTGTCCGACACCGAGGATCGGCGCCAGACCCGGCGATTGGAGCGACTGCATGATGCGCGAGACGGTGGTGAAGCGGTGCACGGCGCCGCGGTCGCGGGCGAACTGCGGGCGGATCACCTTGAGCGCCGCGCGCTGCGTCTCGCCCTCGCCGTCGGTCTCGGCGAGATAGACCACGCTGAGCCCGCCCTCGCCGATCTTCTTGACCACCTTCATGGAGCCGACGCGGGTTCCCGGGCGCAGCTCACCGTTGGGAGCGGCCCGCACCGCATCGCGCAACCCGGCATCGGCACGATCGCTCGAGAGCGTGATCGCATCCACCAGCGCGTCGATCGCTTCTTGGTCGACGCAGTAGCCCACGAGTGAGCGCGCGAACGCGCCCTTGGTGCCGGTTCCACCGACGCGCTCGGGATCGAAGCCGAGCAGCTCGGAGCACAACCTCAGCATGTCGGTGAGATCGAACAGACGCTCGAGCTCGCCCTGCAGAACCTCGATTAGGGATTCGCTTGCCATGGAGTGCCCTCGGGTTGATCAAAGACTATAGCGTGGGTGTGTGTACGGAATCTACACATGTCTTGGGGGCTCGAAGCGGCACGGCCCCAAATCTTTTGCCACCCGGCTGCGGACGACCTGTCCGGGTGTGATCAGACGCCGGGATCTACTGCGACGGCGCGGACTTGGACGGACCGGACAGCGCCAGCACGACCCCCTCTGGAAGCGGCGAAGCGTCGCTCCTGAGCCTGAGCTGACAGCCCAGGCGTGTGGCAGTCTTCGCACCGAGCAGGCGCAGCGTCTCACGCTCGCGCGGAGCGGGCGGCTCGAACGCCTCGGCGCCGGCGACGACCGACACCAGACACAGCCCGCAGTTGCCCGCGCGACACGCGGTCGGCAGCCCGATCGACGGATCGTCGTCGACACAGTCGAGCACCCGCTCACCCGCGCTGGCATCGATCGCGACGCCGGCGGGCTCGAAGCGCAGGCGCACGCGACGGCTCATGCGTCGGCCGTCGCGCTCATGCGCTCGGCGGCTGAGTCGTGACCGGCGGGTTGTGCGCCATGCGCAAGTACATCTGAGCCGCCTTGTTCTGCGGATCGCGCCGGAGCGCTTCGTCCCAGACCTTGATCGCCTCCTGCCGTTGGCCGGAGACCAGCATCAGCACCCCGAGCGCGACACGCGCAGGCCCGTAGTCGGGTCGCGCCGCGATCGCCTCTTCCAGCTCGTAACGCGCGGCGGAGAGGTCGCCCATCTGCCGATACACTTCCGCCAGCTTGACGCGAATGTCCGCGAATTGCGGGCACAACCGGATCGCCGAGCGGTACTCCTGCACCGCCTCGTTGGGCATGTCGACCTCGAGGTACGCGTGCGCCAGCTCGGCGTGCAGATTCGCGATCTTGCCCTTGGCGAAGGTGTCGACCTGCTCTTGGCCGCGCGCGTCGCGCCTTATCGCAGACAGGTACACCTCGCGCGCCCGCTCGTACTCGCCGAGATCGTTGTAGGTCACGGACAGGTTGAGCGCCGCTTCGGTGTAGCTCGGGTTGATCTGGAGGGCGCGCTGGAACGCGTCGCGCGCCTCGTCGAGCTTGCCGCGATCGTGGCTGATCACCCCGATCATGTTGTGGATGTCCGCGAAGGCCAAACCGCTCGCGATCACCTTGCGCAGGTGGCGTTCGGCCTTGTCGTACTCGCGCTTCTCGTAGTGCTCGCGGCCCAGGGCCACTGCCTGTTTGAGCTTTTCGTCCATCCAGGCTCCTGCGCAGAAGCGCGCAGGAATAGAGTAACGCCCCTCCCTAGCGCCAATCAACCGCCGAGATCGGTGAGCGCGTCGCGGGCCTTGTCGGCGCGTGCATCTTTGGGGAAGCGCGCGAGCAGCTCGTGAAACGCGCGGCGAGCGTCCTTGTCGTCCTTGATCTCGCGGTAGCTCCGGCCGAGCAGCAAGAGCGCCTCGGGGTCGAAGCCGCTGCCTGGGTAGCTGCGCAGCAGGGTGTTGAGCCGGCCCACGGCGGCGCGCGGATGACCGCGGTCGTAGTAGAACTTGGCCACGTACATCTCGTGGGCGGCCAAGAGGTGCACCACGGCCTGCGCCATCCGCTGCGCGCGCGGGATCAGCTGGTCGTCCGGGAAGTCGAGCATGAAGCGCCGCAGCAAGCGCAGGCTCTCCTGCGCCCAGCGCTGATCGCGCTCGTAGGCGGGCGGCGAGAGCAGCCACTCGGACGGGATCTGCTTGTAGTTCGCGAGCGAGGCCATGAAGCGCGCGTAGGGAACTTCGGGGTGCGAGGGCCGGTAGCGGACGAACTGGTTGTAGCCCTCGATCGCCTCCGCGTACTTGCCCTCCTTGAGGTTGCAATCCGCGATCCGTAGGTCCGCAAGCGCCGCGAAACGGCTGTACGGATAGCTCTTGCGCACGTTGCGCAGCAGCGGCTCGGCCTCGAAGCAATCGCCGTCGTGGAACTGGTCGAGCGCGTCCGAGTACGCACGCCGCGCGTTGGCGCCGTAGCTCAGCTTGGAATTCGCCGAGCTACCGCCGCAGCCGAGCGCGCCGAGCAGCGCCAGCCACGAGAGCGCGGCCACCATGGGGGCAGGACGCGCACAGCACCGGCGGTTCGGAACGGACATGCGGGCGACCTGTACCCCGTTCCCTCCACCATTTCCACCCGTTAGGTATCGCGGCAGAACAATGCCGCCGTGACGCGAAGGGGCTTGTCACGAGGCCTCGAGCTGAAGAAAGTGGGGCACGGCGGCGTCGCGTCGAGCATCGACGCTTGCAGCCGCCAGCCGGAACGCCGAAACAAGGGGATTATCGTGAGATATCGCGCTCTTACACTGCTCGCGCTGAGCTTGCTCGCGCGCTCCGCGCTCGCCCAGGAGGGCGCGCTGCCAGCGCTGAAGGAGGCCGCCAAGCAGGCGCCCTCGAGCCTCGAGGCCCAGGCAGCGCTCGGCCGCGCCCTGGTCAAGGCCGGCCGGCTCAAGGAAGCCGATGCGCAGATGGCCGTGATCGCGCGGCTGTCGAAAGGCTCGATCGAAGCCCTCTACGAATCGATGCAAGCTCGGCTCGCCGGCGACAACTACGCCAAGGCGCGCGCCGGCTGCCAGGAGCTGATCAAGAAGGACGAGAACGCCGTGCTGTCGCAGGTCTGCATGGCGCGCGCGTTTCTGGTCTGGCGACGCAGCTCACGCGCGTTCGAGCACATCGACAAGGCGCTGGCGCGGGACCCCGAGAGCTACGACGCGTTGCTCGTGCTCGCGGACGCCCGCCGCATCCAAGGTGAGCACGACGCCGCGGTCGAGGCCTACGAGCACGCGCTGCGCGTGAGACCGACGAGCGCCGAAGCCGAGCTCGGCCTCGGGCTCTCGCTGGCGCTGCAGAACAAGCCCGCCGACGCGCTCGCTGCCCTGCGCAAGGCGAACCAGCTCGATCCCAGCGATCCCGACGTGCAGTTCGAGCTCGGCACCAGGTTGCAGGGCAAGGACGCGGTGTCGCTGCTGCAGCAAGCGGTCGCTGGACGCCCAGGCTGGGCCCAGGCTGAGCTCGCATTGGCGATGGCAGAGCTCCAGGCAGGCGATGCTGCCAGCGCCGAGGCACTGCTGCAGGCGTTCCTCAAGCGCAACCCCAAGGACCCAATCGCGATCGCCCACCACGGCGCAGCGCTGGTTGGCCTCGGCCGCTACCAAGACGCGGAGCCGGTCCTGCGCAAGGCGCTGGAAGCAGTGCCCAACGACTACGACACGTCGTTCGCGCTGGCGCAGCTCTACGAGCACACCAACCGCTACGAAGAGGCGTTCAGCCAGTACCGCAACGCGGCCGACCTCAAGCGCGAGAGCCCGGTGCCGCTGATCGCTGCCGCCAAGCTCGGGCTCTCGCTCAAGCGGCCGTCGTTGTCCTCGGCGCTGCTGGACAAGGCGCTCGAGCGCGCACCACACTCGGCCGAGGTGCTGGCCCTGTCGGCCGACGCGCTGGCGGCACGCGGAGACGCCAAGGCGGCCCGCGAGCGCTACAAGAGCGCGCTCAAGGGCGAGGGCCCGCTCGACCGCGCGATGGTGCAGAAGCGCCTGGCCGAGCTGCAGTAGCCGTGCGTACCGAAATCTCGCGCAGTTATCAGATCGAAGCCGCCCATCGGCTGCCGCACGTGCCCGAGGGCCACAAGTGCGCCCGGCTCCACGGGCACAGCTTCGAGATCACGCTGCACGTGACCGGCGAGGTCGATCCGAAGCTCGGCTTCATCCTCGATTTTGCGGAGATCGATCGCGCGTTCGAGCCGCTTTTCGAGCGTCTCGACCACCACTACTTGAACGAGGTGCCGGGCCTCGAGAACCCGACGAGCGAAGTGCTCGCACGCTTCGTGCTCGAGCGCGTGCGCTTGCCCGCTGGCCGTCTTGCGGCCGTCACCGTCGCGGAGACCTGCAACGCGCGCTGCACCGTGTATGCCGACGCAGGCTGATCCGAGAGTCGGTGCCGACCGCTCCGTGCTGGGGCCCGCGCTCGCCGGCGCACGCACCGCGGCGCTGGGCGCTTGGACCATCGGTGTCGCCCAGACCGCGCTCGTGCACGACCGCATGGTTTCCGAAGGCTCGCGCATCGCCTTGCGCCAGCAGTGGGTCTCGTTCTGGGCGCGCGGATTGCTCACCGTGTTCGGCGTCGAGCAGCGCTGGCTCGGCGCTGAGGTCGCGGCCCCACGCAAAGCCCGCTTGGTGGTGGCCAACCACCGTTCGCCGCTCGACATCATCTTGATGCTCGGTCGCTTCCGCGGCTCGGTGCTGGGCCGCCACGACCTCGAAAGCTGGCCCTTGCTCGGCTGGGCCGCACGCCAAGGCGGCACGATCTTCGTCGATCGCGAGGACGCGCGCAGCGGCGTCAGGGCGATCCGCGAGATCCGCAAGCGCTTGAGCACGGGCCAGACCGTGATCGTCTTTCCCGAAGGCACCACGCACCAGGGCGACGAGGTCCACCCGTTCCTCGGCGGCGCGTTCAGCGCTGTGCGTGGGCTCGACGCCGAGCTGCTGCCCGTCGGCGTGGCGTACGACCCGGGCTCAGAATTCGTGAACGAGACGTTTGGCGAGCACTTGCAGCGCATGGCGCAACGGCCGAAGACCCGCGTCGCGCTGTGCGTGGGCGAGCCCGAGCCCGCCCTCGGGGACCGAGAAGCCATGGCCGCGCGCATGCACGAGGTGACCCAAGCGCTAGTGCACCGCGCCCGTCGCCAGCTGGGCTCTTGAATATACGGGGCTGCAGCGCGTACAAGGCAGAGGACGTGGTGACGTCGGGCCGCCACGGAGGTGATGCGCGATGGCACGGCTGATGACTGCGATCTTGTTGCTTGCGGCCGCGTGGAACGTC
>JBIOJD010000238.1:0-6308 GCA_044450485.1 Polyangiales bacterium
GCTCATTCGCGAGTACCACGGCAGCAACGTCACGGCCGACCACCTACGCATGGCTGACGTCCCCGAAGGCTCGCGCCTGCTCTCGGGCGCGGACATGCCCTGGCCGACGGTCCTGACCGAGAACGTGTACATCTTTCCGGGTGTGCCCGAGATCTTCAGGCTGAAGTTCCCGGTGGTGCGCGCGCACCTGCAGCAGGGCCCCGGATTCCACAGCCGCGCGGTGTTCTCGATGTGCGACGAAGGCGAGATAGCCTCCGGTCTGACCGCCGTCGCGGCGCGCCATCCCGAGCTCGCGATCGGAAGCTATCCGCGTTTTCGCGGCGAGGACTACAAGCTCAAGATCACCGTGGATGGCTCGGACGCGGCGCAGGTCAGCCGTGCGCTCGAGGAAGTCATCGCGCTCTTGCCCAAAGACAAGCTCGTGCGGGTCTCCTGAAACGCCGCGACGCTCAGGGCGGGATCGGACGCAGCTTGATCTCGATCGAAGTCGTCCCCGCGGCGAGGTCGAGCTTGAGATCATGCGGAAAGTAGTCAGGCGCCTTGAACGTCAGGAACCGCACGCCGGTCTTGAGCGCGACGGGCCGCGTCGCGAGCACGCGCGCATTGCCTACGTAATGATCGTCGACGTACACGCTGGTCGTGTCGGGCTCGGCCTTGATGTTCAAGTACGCGATCTGGGGCGGCTTCGCAGACGGGTAACACGAAGCGAGCGCGAGCGTCGCCAGCAGCAGCCACGCCGCGCGGCGACCGAGCCTGGCTCGCTCGCCCGACGCGCCGCCGCACACCCGTCGCGTGAAGCTCACTCCCATTCGATCGTGGCCGGCGGTTTGCTCGAGATGTCGTAGACGACACGGTTGCAACCGTGCACCTCGTTGATGATGCGCGAGGAGATCCGAGCCAACAAGTCGTAGGGCAGCCGAGCCCAGTCCGCAGTCATCGCATCCTTGGACGTCACGGCCCGGATCGCGACCACGTGCTCGTACGTCCGGTCGTCGCCCATCACACCCACGCTGCGCACGGGCAAGATCACGCAGAACGACTGCCAGAGGGCCTCGTAGAGATCGGCCGCGCGGATCTCTTCCTGCAACACGGCGTCGGCCTCACGCAGGATCTGCAACTTCTCGGCGCTCACCTCGCCGAGACAGCGGATCGCGAGCCCGGGACCCGGAAACGGCTGCCGCCACAACACGTGCCGAGGCATCTGCAGCTGCAGGCCCACCTCGCGCACCTCGTCTTTGAACAGCTCGCGCAGCGGCTCGATCAGCGCGAGCTTCATGCGTTCGGGTAAGCCGCCCACATTGTGGTGGGTCTTGATCACCGCGCTCGGGCCCTTGAAGGAGACGCTCTCGATCACGTCGGGGTATAGGGTGCCCTGAACCAGAAAGTCCACCTTGCCGAGCTTCTGCGCTTCCCGATCGAACACGTCGATGAACAGCCGACCGATGGTCTTGCGCTTCTGCTCCGGGTCGGTCACGCCCGCGAGCGCGCGCAGGAACATCTCGCTCGCGTCGACGTGCACGAGCGTGAGCGCGAGGTGGTCGCGCACCATGCGCACGACCTGAGTGGCCTCGTCTTTTCTCAGTACGCCGTTGTCGACGAAGATGCAGGTGAGCCGCTTGCCGATCGCACGCGACACCAGCATCGCGGCAACCGACGAGTCGACGCCACCCGAGAGCGCACAGATGGCGCGTCCGTCGCCCACCTGTGCCCGCACCCGCTCCACGGTCTCGTCGATGAATGAGCGCGGGGTCCAGGTCGGCGAGAGGCCTGCGACCTCGAACAGAAACGCGCCCAACATCTCGTTGCCGAGATCGGTGTGCGCCACCTCGGGATGAAACTGCACGCCGAAGAGCTTGCGTGAGGGATCGCCCACCGCCGCATAGGGCGAGTTGTCGCTGTGCGCCAGCACCGAGAAACCTTGGGGCAATGCGATCACGCGGTCGCCGTGGCTCATCCACACGTGCGTCTTGCCACCCGCGGCGAGCATCGAGAAGATGCCCTCCGCGCGATCGACCGACACCGTGGTCGGACCGAACTCGCGGTCGCGCGAAGCCTCGACCTTGCCGCCGAGCAGCCCGCACATGAGCTGCATGCCGTAGCAAATCCCGAGCACTGGCACGCCCAGCCGGAAGAGCTCGGCGTCGACCCGCGGCGCATCGGGAGCAATCGTGCTGGCCGGCCCACCCGACAGAATGATCGCGCGCGGCGCGAGCGCGCGCACCCGGGCGAGCGGCAAGGTGCACGGATGGATCTCGCAGTACACGTGCTGCTCGCGCACGCGCCGGGCGATGAGCTGGGCGTATTGCGCGCCAAAATCCAGGATCAGAACCAGATCGCGGTGCGTCGGGGCGGTCATGTCACCTGTTCATTCCGTAGTTCGGCGCTTCCTGGGTCACGACCACGTCGTGGACGTGGCTCTCGCGCAGGCCTTGCGCCGTCTGGCGGATGAAGCGCGCGTCGCTGCGCAGCTGTTCGAGCGTGCGGCAGCCGGTGTAGCCCATGCCGGCGCGCAACCCGCCGACGAGCTGGTAGATCACGCTGGAAGTGGGACCGCGGTGGGGCACCCGACCCTCGATGCCCTCGGGCACGAGCTTCTCCAGGTCCTCGATGTCCATCTGGCCGTAGCGGTCTTTGGAGCCGCGGCGCATGGCGCCGAGCGATCCCATCCCGCGGTAGCTCTTGTAGGTCCGGCCCTGGAACAGCACGGTCTCGCCCGGCGCTTCGTCCGTGCCCGCGAGCAGCGACCCGATCATCACGCAGTGTGCGCCTGCGGCAAGCGCCTTCACCATGTCGCCCGAGTACTTGATGCCGCCGTCGGCGATGATCGGAATCCCGTGGCGCGCCGCGACCTGCGCGCACTCGGCGATCGCGGTGATCTGAGGCACACCCACGCCTGCGACCACGCGCGTGGTGCAGATCGATCCGGGACCGATGCCGACTTTGACCGCATCGACACCGGCGTCGATCAGCGCTTGCGCGCCTGCGGCAGTCGCCACGTTGCCGGCCATCAGACCGACGCGCGGGTACTGCTTCTTCACCTCGCTGGCCGCATCGCACACGTTCTTGCTGTGGCCGTGCGCGGTGTCGATGACGATTACATCGACACCGGCCTCGACCAGCAGCGCCACTCGCTGCGCGCGGTCCGCGCCCACGCCCACCGCGGCACCGACCCGCAATCGGCCGCGCGTGTCCTTGACCGCACCGGGGTAGCGCTCGGCCTGCGTGAGATCCTTGAAGGTGATGAGCCCGACCAGCTCGCCTTTGTCCGAGACCACGAGCAGCTTCTCGATCCGCTTCTCGTGCAGCAGTGCGCGCGCCTGAAGCTGGGTGACTCCGGTCGTCACCGTCACCAGCTCGCGCGTCATCAGCCGCTCCACGGGTTGGTGCAGGTTGGTCTCGAACCGCACGTCGCGGCTGGTGAGGATGCCGACCGGCCGCGTGCCCTGGACCACGGGCAGCCCGGAGACGCCGTAGCGCCGCATCATCTCCATCGCCGTCTGCAACGTGTCGGACGGCCCGATGGTGACCGGGTCGGACACCATGCCGCTCTCCGCGCGCTTCACCTTCTCGACCTCGCGCGCCTGCTCCTCGGGGCTCATGTTTTTGTGCAGGATCCCGAGCCCGCCCTCGCGCGCCATGGTCACGGCCATGCGCCACTCGGTCACGGTGTCCATCGCGCTCGAGACCACCGGGATGCCGAGCCTGAGGTCGCGCGTGAGCTGGGTGCTGGGGTCCGCGTCCGAGGGCAGGAAATCGGAGTACGCGGGAAGGAGCAGAACGTCGTCGAAGGTCAGCGCCTCTGACAAGCCGTCGGTCTGCACGCTCCACCTCCTCGATGAAGCTGCGCAGTATAGCGCCTAAACCGCGCTTTGCGAGGAGCGCCTCGAAGTCAGCGCGTCTTGGCCTCGGGACGGGGCGACCCCGCAGGAGCGGCCGGAGCCTGCTTGGGCGCGGGAACTGCCGCAGGAGCGGCCGAACCGGCTGCTTCCAGCACCGTGAACGCCTCGCTCGTGCGCGCCTCGCCCTTGCCCGAGACCGCGATCTCGATCGGCCCGCCACGGCCGTTCAGAATGCGCAACTTGAGCTGAGTCGGGCTCACACTGAGCACGTGCGCGCTCGCGCCGCCGACCGAAGCGCGAACCAACGACACCGACTGCGGGAAGCCCTCGCCGGAGATCGTGACCTCGGTGCCGAGCGCGCCGGATTTGGGGGTGAACCCGGTGAGCCGCAGAGGCAGGAGCACCCGAAAAGGCTGCGCCGACCAGGCCGGCCCGACCCCCTGGATGCGCACCGAGAGCTTGCCGTCCTGCACGCCCTCCGGGACCTGCAAGGTCAGGACCGTGTCGTGCGCCTCCCGCGCGGCCAACGCCACGTCGCCGATCTTGGCCTCGACCGCTTCCGCGTTGCGCCCGAAGTTCGTGCCGCGCACCGTGAGGACGGTGCCCGGTGGACCTTGCTTCGGACGAAAATCGAGCACGATCGGCGGGTGTTGGACCACGAACGGCTGTGCAGCGTACGCACGGCCCGCGCCCTCGACGTCCACCAGCAACTGACCCGACACCGTCTTCATCGGAAGCGTGACCACGAGCGTGGTCTCGCTCGCGGACTTGACGGCGAGCGGGAGGTTGTTGAGGTACACGCGGTTCTGCTTCGGCACGCTGGAGAAACCCGTGCCTCGCAGCGTGACCTCGGAGCCTGGCCCACCGCGGGGGGGCTCCACCGCCGTAATCGCAGTGCGGGCAGTGATCTCGAAGCTGGCCTTGCTCGCAGCTTCTCCGGCCGCACCCGCCCGCACCACGAACGGACCACCGACTTTGCCCTCCGGCACGATCAGCTCGAGCTGGTCGGGCGCCGCTGACAACACGACGACCGGCTCACCGCCGAGCGTGACCATGTTGCCACCGGCAAGCGCGGAGAAGTGCTTGCCACGCAGCACGACGTGCGAGCCAGGGGGGCCCTTCTGCGGCTCGAACGAGTCGACCGCGGGCGCAGGCAGTGGCGGGGTCACCCGGAACTCGGGCCCGCGCACGGTCGCTCCGGCGGAGCTCACGGCGATGTTGCCGCTGTGCGTGCCTTGCGGAATGCGCACGGTGAGCCGGTTCGGTCGGCTCGAGATGAGCGGCAATGGGTCGACGCCGATGCTGACGCGGGCGTCCGCGCCGAAGCGCCGGCCCACGATGTTGACCGTGGTGCCTTCGGCCCCGGAGGTCGGCTCGACCTGCTCGATCACGGGCGCGCCCTGTGCGACCGAGGTCGATGCCAGCCAGGCCGCCGCGAGCTGGATCGCACAACTCGACACGAGCAGATGAGACCAAGGATGTCGGCGCATCGCCCCTCCGCGCCGGATACAAGCACAGTCCGGCACCCGTGGGCAAACGGGGACCGCCGCGCCCCGCGCGTGGGGCTATTGGGCGACGACGAGGTGGTAGACGACGGCTTTGCCGTCCTTGTCCTTGACCACCACGGTGCCGGCGGCGGGCACGTCGAGGAAGTGAACCGTCGTCGTCGCGGACGCGTACATCGATGTGACGCGGCCGGCGACGGTGTCGCCGAGACTGGCGACCGTGAGCTGCTGCTTGCTGATCACCTCGCGCTTGCTCGTGGTGAACAAGCCCGCGGGCTCGAGGATCTTGTAAGTCCCGTCGTTGCTGGTGGTGTTGGTCTCGAAGAGCACCACCGCCCCGCCGCGCAACATGAACTGCGACAGAGCGAGCCCCCATTTCTGGCCGAGCGCAGTCAGCTCGTCGTTGGTCGAGGTGACCTGCGGCTCGATCACGAAGGCGGTCGCGGTCCGGAGCTGGTCGGTGACGCGATCGGGATCAGCCGCGGTCTGGTCCCAGCTCCGTCCATCCGAGTCGATCGCGCTCTTGATCCCGTCGACCGAGCTCTGTTTGGCCGTGCCGCGGTAGACCAACGCCTTCACCGGCGTTCCGCCGAGAAATACCGCGTTGCTCGCGATCCGCTTCATCGCGGCGCTGGCGGTTGCGCCGTAATCGTGCCCGATGACCACGAGCGAGCCTGCGAGAACGTCCGCGCACTGACCGGCGTTGCAGATGCCGCTGGCACAGGTCGTTCCGCAGGCACCGCAGTGGTCCTCGTCGGTCTGGAGGTCGAAGCAGCTTCCGTCGCAAAAACTGAGCGGCGCATCGCAAACATCGACGCACATCCCGAGCGCGCAGAATTGCCCCGTCGCGCAGCCCGTGCCGCATTCACCACAATGCAACGGGTCGCTGCGCGTATCGGAGCACGTGTCGCCGCAAGCTGTGAGCCCGACGCCGCAACCCGTCTTCACCATCGGATCGGGAAAC
>JBIOJD010000239.1:0-6253 GCA_044450485.1 Polyangiales bacterium
AGCCGTCGGGCACGCCGTCGGTGCTCCACTCGTACGTGGTCGCGGTGAGGATCTCGGTCTCGCGCAGCATCGGGCGCCAGCTCGGCCGATCCTCCGGCCTGAAGTCGAGGCGGTAGCGCAGCTTGTCGCCGTCGGGATTGTCGGTCTTCCACTCGATTCGGTAGCTGGGTGAAGGATCGCCGTCTGCACCGCCCTTGCGCGGCACCGGCTTGACGGTGATGTCCTTGACCGTGGCCGGCTGGTTGCCCGGCAAGTAGTACGCCTGCACCGCGTACAGAATGCTGTCGGCTTTCGGATCGAGCCGCGTGCGCACTTGCAGGAACCGGGCGCCTGGGCTGCGGATCGGGCCCGGCTCGGTCAACGGCGACGACCACGCGCTCCAGCCGTCGTCGGCCTTCTCGGTGTTGCCGGAGCGGGTCTGGAACGACAGTTTGCCGCGGCCGCGCCAGCTGAGCTGGCCGAAGCGCGACGGGAACTGTGCATCGAGCACCTTGCTCGTCCACAGCGCTTCGCTCGCCGGTCCGGGCAGCACGCGGTAGATCGCGCCCGCATCACCGGTCACGAACATCGGTTGATCGCCCGTGAGCGCGAGATCGAGCACCTGGCGTTCGTCGACGTCGATCCACAGCGCGTTGGTTCCGTCCTGCTCGACGCGGAAGATGTGACCGTCCTTGCCGGTCGCGGCGAAGATCGCCCCGTTCGGGGCCCATTGCACGGCCGTGATGTGGCCGTCGTCAGTCGACGAGAACAGCTTGCGCGCTTGACCCGAAGGCTCGACCACCCAGAGATCGCCCGTGCCGGGCTTGGGCATGTCCTTCTTCACCTCGGTCTTGTCCGTGCTCTGCTGATCGTCCTTCTTGGTCTCGTCCTTCTTCTTGTCGGTCGAAGGAATGCTCGGCCGTTGGAACTGGTTCGCGGCCACCGCGATGCGACCGTCCTTCACCGCGAGCGTGGTCACTTCGTTGCCTTCGAAGTCGTAGACCACCTCGAAACGTCCGGGCGCGTCGAGGCGCAAGAGCAACGCGTCGTCGCTCGTGCCCGCGTACAGGCTGCCGTTCGGGCCTTGCGCCAGCGCCATGACGTGGCTGGCTTTGCCCGTGTAATAGACGTCGGGCTTGCCGTTCTTGCCGATCGCGAACACCTTGCCCTGCGGGCCGGTGGCGGCGAACAAGGTCTGCTTCTTCGCGTCGTAGAGCAGCGCCCAGATATGCTCGGCGCCTTCTGGCTTGGCGAAGAGCGTTGCCTTGCCTTGCTTGTCGATCGCGAAGATCTTGCCGTGCGGCAGAGTGCCGGCGTAGAGCGCTCCGTCGGGCGTCTCGACGAGCGAGCTGACCAGCAGCTCGCCGGTGTCGCAGAACGGCGTGACCGCGTCGCCCGCGAGCTTGAATATCTTGCCGTCGTTGCCCGTGCCCACGAGCGCGGTGCCGTCCTTGCGCACGAGCAGGCTGCGGGCGAGCCCCACGTTCGGCAGCGCGATGCGCTTCACGCTCACGCTCGGCACGATCGCACCGCTCGAGAGCACGGCCGCGCCCGCGAGCTTTCCGGCAGAGAGCACGGTGGCGCTGTCGAGCGAGAATTGCCGCGTGCTCACCGCGTGCGCTGCGCCGCACAGCGCGCACAGCAGCGCAATCAGAAGGCCCAAGCGTCTACGTTCGTGGCTCATTTTCGGGGCTCTCGCCTCACGTCGAGGGTGATGCGCGCGGAGCCGACCACGACCTCGTGCATCGGGAGCTCGGTGCGCGATTGCGTAGCGAACGCCGTCGGCCGTGTGCCCGCGCCGCCGAGCTGCAGCGAGTCGAGCGCCGAGCCGGGAAGGTTGCGCACGACGTGACCGCGCAGCCGCAGGCCCTGGCTCGGCAGCTTGAGCGAAACCACGAGCGAGGTCGACGGAAAGCCCATGCGCACGTTGTCGATGATCTGATCGAGGTTCTCGGGCTCGGGTCGCTCGAGCTGAACCTGATTGCCCGGCTCGAACGCGAGCTCGATCTTCTCACCGGCCGCGCTCGCTGGCACGTGGACAGGCACGATCTTCACCTCGGGCGGTTGATCGAATTTCTGCACGGTGAGGTACACGTTCAAGTCGCGATCGGGGTCGACCTCGGTCGCAGGCACGAGTGCGTCGAGAACGGTGATCACGTCGCGCGTGAAACGCACGTCGAGGTCCACGTCGATGCGCTCGATCCGCGCTTGCTCGAACGGATTGCCGTAGGCCGCTTCGATCAGGTCGAACAGGCGCAGCTGCGAGAGCGCCATGGGGTTGTCGAGACCCGAGGGCGTGTAGCCGACATCGACCACCTCGATCGTCCCGTGGCCCGCGATCCGCACCCGGCTGTCGACCTCGAACACCGCGTCGCTGTTCTCGGCGGCCGTGACGCTGAGCGCGTTACCGAGCGCGGAGAACGCGAGCATGGGCGTGAGCATGCGGTGGCTCGCGAGCTCGACGTTCCATTCGGTACGCGGCGCGCCCTGCACGCCGAGCACCCGCAAGTGCAGCGGCACTGAATCGGCCTTGAGCCGCGTGTCGACGACGATGGCGGCCTGCCGGTCGTGCACGAGCGTGCCTAGAATGTCGCCCGCCTCCGCGATCTTGAACGATCGGCTCTCGCTCGCGAGCACGTGCAGCACGCGCGCAGTGCAGGTCGGCAACGCGGGCTGACCGGCGTTGAGCATGGGATGACCAAACGCGACCAATCGGTCGCCCACCACGTGCGTGACGGTTCCGATCGCGGTTGCGCTGATGTCGCCGCGGATCAACGCCACGCCGATCGAGCCGCCGTCTTCGAAATGCGGCGGAGCAGCGGAGCTCCCGGCGGTGCTGGGCGCGGCGCCGCCACCCGCCTGCAGCGCAACGAGCCCAAAGCGCTCGAGCTGAGCGTTGAGCACCGAGGCCATGCGCTCGTGCAAGCCGGAGAGCATGACCGGCGTGGCCGCGGGACGCAGCGCATCGCGCGACTCGCCGTAGCCGTACGCGAGGGCGTGTTGCTCGAGCGGCCGGAGCGCGCCTGCGTGCTCCTTGCCGAGATAAGGCGGCAATCCAGCCAAACGCTCGGGGGAGCCGCGGGTGGGCGCCGCGCTGCTCAGCTTCGGCAAACTGCGCAGCGCCTTCCAGATCGCGGGGTCGACCGGACGCGCCATCTCCGCGAGCATGTTGTCGATCGGGGTCACGCCCGCGACCGGCTCCTTGCCGAACATCCAGCCGTACGAGTACGCGCCCGCGAGCTTGCCCTCGAGGTAGATCGGGCTGCCGCTCATGCCGCCCACCACGATCGCCTTGTCGAGCACGGGATGGCTCGTGCGCACCAGGATCAGATCCTGGTCGGGCCGGAAGTTGTGAAGCACGTCGATGACCTCGACCTCGAAGCGCTCGGGCGTGCGACCACGGAACACGGTCAGCCCGTAGCCCTTCATGCCGGGCTTCACCGAGTGCACGTCGATCGTGTTGCTCGCGCTGTGCGCGAGCTCGCCAGCGCACAGCAGCAGGGCGCCGATCAACAGTGAAGGAACAAGCGTGCGCAACGCGAAGCTCGAAAGCGATGAGCCTGATGCGCGCAGCGCGCGCACGGCGAAAAACCGTGCCTCAACCCAGCAAGCTTTGCAAATCGTCGTGGCCGAGCGAGCGGGGGATGTATTCGAGGGTGCCGAGCTGGGGGAACTCGCTCGGCTCGTCGTCCGATTTCGGGTGAGTCATGATCACGACCCGAGCGTTCGGTCGGCGCCCTACCATCTCGGCCACCACGGGCAGGGGCGTGTCTCCGGTGAGCTCCTCTGCCAGCAGCACGAGGTCGACCGGAAACGCGCGCAGCAACGCCCGTGCGCCGTCGAGCGTGCTGGTGGCGACCGCTCGATGACCGCTGACCGCGGTGAGCCGCGCGAGCCGCGCCTGATGGTCCGGCGAGGGCTCGACGATCAACACGGCACGTCCGCGACCCCGTTCCAGGCCCGCCACCGCGTGCTCGATCTCACCGTCGCTTTGGACGCTCGCCCCCATGGCTCAGCCAGCATGCAGGAACGGTCACCAAAAGCAACCGCCCAAAGCTCTTGGATCGGCAGTAGGTGAGGATCTCGGCATGGCGAATTCCAGAAAGCGTGTGGTGTAGTTCACTCGCGGCCGGCGAAGCCCCCGGCAGCGCTTGTCAAAACCCCTCGTGCCGTCTATGTCGCGACTGCTCACGCACGATCCATGGAGACACTTCCGGTCATCGCCGCGCAGAATTGCTCGCGCGCAAAATTGTTGGGGATGGTCATCGCCATCGTCTCGTTGCTTTGCGCTTGCAACGAGCCTGCACCGGAACGCGAGTGGACGCCCGCCGACCACGCGCAACCAGCGCAAGCACAGCCGGGCCCCGACCCCGCTTCGGAAGAGGCCGCAGGAGAATCGGAGCCGGGTGGTGGAACCGAGCGCGCCAGCCGCGCGTTGTGGGCAGTCACCTGTGCGGGCTGTCACGGACGCGACGGTCGCGGTCACGGCGAGGCGATCCCGCCAGGCGCGCAGCTTCCCGACTTCACGTCCGAAGCCTTCCAGCACAGCCGCAGCGACGCGCAGCTCGCGCAGGTCATCCGCGACGGCAAAGGCATGATGCCACCCTTCGTCAAGAAGCTGAGCGAAGAGGGTGTCGCCGCGCTCGTGCAGCGCGTGCGCGCGTTCGAGGTGCCGTCGAGCGCCGCGCCCGCAGCTCCGCAGTAGGGCCTGATATGCTCGGCGCGTGTTTCGCTGCGCCGGCTTGAAATGGGTCGTTCTCGCGCTCGGCTGCGCGCTTCCGCGCCTGCTGGAGGCGCAGCCCGCGAGCACGCCCGAAGCAGCGGCCGCACCAGCGCCCGCGGTGGAAGACACCGCGCCAGACGTGCCGACCGTGCCAGCGGCCCCGGTCGCGCGGCTGATGCTGCTTCCAACTCAGAGCACCGGCATCGATCCGATCGTGGGACGCTTCGTGGATCGTGCGTTGCGGCGCGCCGCAGAGACGCTCGGCTACGAGGTTCTGCCGCCGGCCGACGCCAGCGCGGCCCTCGTGCAGGTCGGCGCGCCCTACCCGCCGAGCATGGCGGATCTGTGGCGCGCGACCCACCACGCGGGCGTCGAGCGGGGCGTGCTCGCGATCGCATGGGCCAGCAATGGTCGCTACATGGTGCAGATTCGGGTCGCGAGCCGAGATGGCAGTGGACCGTTCTACGCGCAGGGCGATGCCGGCAGCGCCGATCTCGAACAGCAAGTCGCCCTGCTGCTGCCACGCGCGCTGCCGCCACCGAACGCCGCGCCCGTCACGCCGAGCGCTCCTGCTGCGCCGTCCCCTCAACCCGCGCCCTCCGCAGGCGCCGCACCCGCACCGAGCGTCAAACCTGAAGCGCCCACCGCGCCGCGATTCTTCGCAGGTCCACCGCCCAAGCCCGCCGCGCCCTACCGCTTCCGGCTCGCCGTCCACGACGACGTGGCCTTGGGGCTCTCTCCCGGCTGGTTCTGGAACGACGTGCTCGGCGTTCGGATCGACGCGCAAGTCGCAGACGCGACCTTCGTCGGAGCTCACCTCGGCTACGCGGACCTGCAGGGGCGCAGAGGCCGAGCGCACAGCCTCTTGCCCTACGTGCAGCTCGAGCAGCGCATCCCCCTCCACGGGCGCGCGCTGCAGCTCCCGTTGCGGTTCGACCTCGGCTATCTCGTCCGCAACGGCGGCTTTCTGCGACTCTCCTCGGGGCTGGCGATCGCGCTTTGGAATCGCCTCGAGCTCGTGCTCGATCTACTTTCGCCGACGTTCTGGATGACGCCCCAGTCGTCGTTGTTCTCGCTCGATCTGGGGGCGGAGCTGTGCCTCACCCTGTGAGCCCTTGAGCGAGGACCTTGGGGTCGGCGCTTGACCCAAATTTCTCACTGCCGTACCATTTTACAATAATAGTGGAAAACACTGCCGCCACTGCTTCCACGGCCGGCACCTCACGGGACGCGGGGGCGCTCAATACTCGCCGCATCCTGCTCGCGGTCGGCGCGCTCGCTTACCCGCTCTTCTGGTTCGCGGACCAAGTAGCTGGCGCCACCCACGAACCGTTCTGGGTACGCCTGCTGATGACGCTTCCGATCGTCGCGATCTGGGCCGGCAGCTATCGCTCGTCGTGGGTCAGGGCACGCTTGCCGGCGCTGTTGCTCGCGCTTTCGTACATGATCACGACCAACGTCTTCGTGCTGCTGGTCGCGAACCAGATCGATCGCACGATGGTGCTCGGCATGTTCGTGACGCTGGCCGGCTTCATCGCCGTCTCGACGCAC
>JBIOJD010000240.1:0-6226 GCA_044450485.1 Polyangiales bacterium
ATGGTCGCTCACGGCGAGCTGCGTCGCACCAGCGACGGAACGCTCGAGCTGGGCGGCGGCGCCGACGGCTGGTCCGGCGACGCGTGGCTCCAGACCTACGCGGCGATCGTGCGCAACTTCCTGGAGAGCTACCGAATCGCCGCGCGTGGTCTGAGCGCGCTGCTCAGGGGACCGCTTTCGGAAAAAGAACTGCTCAAGCGCATGCTGGTCCTCGGCGACCGCATGTTCCTGAGCAGCGAGATCGAGCTGCGCGAGGCGGTCAGCAAACCGCTGTTCGCCAATGCGCTGACCGCATTTCGCGAAGACGGCTACCTGCGCCTGCGCGACGGCAAGTACTCGCTGACCGAGTCGTTCGCGACCCAAGAAGCGGTCTCGGCGATCGAGGGCCGCATCACCGGCTTGTGCTCCGGCTACTCGAGCTGAGGCCGCAGGCGATGCGCGCGCCACGACGATCCGCGCTGATCCTCGCGGCTGCGTCCTTGCTCGCTGCGGTGGGGTTGTGGTTGCCGGCTTTTCGCACACTGGAAGGTACGGGATTCGGCGACTGGCAGTTCTTCCATCACATGTGGGAAGCAGGCTTCGTCGCGCTCACTCGCTATGGCGAGTGGCCGCTGTGGGATCCGTACCATTGCGGCGGCATCACCATCCTCGGCAATCCCCAGAGTCAGCACATGTCACCGCTGTACTTGCTCGCGCTGCTCGCGGGACCCACGCTCGGCAGCAAGCTGTTTCTGTGCGCCCACGCTTGGGCCGGATTTGCCGGGATGTACTCGTTCGCGCGGCGCGAGCACGACCTCGGTGTGCCCGGTGCAGCGCTCGCGAGCCTGGCCTGGGCCGCGTCCGGGTTCTTCGTCTCGCACGGCTCCGGCGGGCACAGTGCGTTCCTGCCGTTCTACTTCGCACCGTTCGTGCTGCTCGCCTGGCGCGCTGCGGCGCGCGACCTTCGCTACGCCGCAGCGGTCGCTGGGCTGCTGACGCTCGTGCTGCTCGAAGGCGGCGTGTACCCGTTTCCCTATCTCATGCTGCTGCTCGCCTTCGACACGCTCGCGCGCACCATCAGCGGCGAGGCCGTACGGCCAATCGCGCGCGCGGGCACTGTCGCCGCGATGCTCACCGCGCTGCTCAGCGCGATTCGCCTGTTGCCGATCGCAGACGAGCTCGCCCGCAACCCTCGCACCATGCCGAGCCTCGACGGCGTGTCAGTCGCCGAAGCATTGGAGATGCTCACTGCGCGCGAGCACGAATGGCGGTACCTCGGACACGAATTCGTCTGGCCCGAGTACGGCACCTACGTCGGCTGGGGCATTCTCAGCCTGGCCGCGCTAGGTGTTGCCAGCGCGCGCCGCAAGCCCTGGCTCGCGGTGATGGCAGGTGCGGTCGTGTTCTTCGGTCTCATGCTCGGCGAGCACGGGCCAGCCTCCCCGTGGGCGATCGTTCACCGATTGCCGATCTACGATTCTTTGCGCGTACCATCGCGCTTCGCGGTCCTGTTCACGCTGTACCTCGGCCTGCTCGCCGGACGCGGGCTCGACTGGATCGCGGATCGTTTTGAACGGCCGAGCATGCCTGCAGTCCTCGCACGCGCGGGCGTCGTTCTGCCCCTCTTGGCGATCGCTGCGATCGCGACGGATCTCTTGATCGTGCACTACCCGATCCTCGACCGTTGGACCGACCCGCCGATCGTCACGGACTTCGTATCGCCGCGCTACTACCTGACGGCCGAACGCCCTTACGGCCGCTACTACGCCAGCTTCCCGCGCATGAACCTGGGCTCGCGCGGCTGCTACGAAGCCATGAATTTCACACCAGCGCGGGGGCTGTGGAGCGGCGACCAGCCGCAGGCGCGAGTGCTGGGCGGCGCTGGCACCGTAGTCGGCTTCAATCGCACGACGTCGCGCGTCTTCGCCTCCGTGCGCCTCGAGCGCTCGAGCCGTGTGCTGTTCGACCAGAATTTCGCGCCGGGGTGGCGCAGCAATCTTGGAGAAGTCGTCGACCACGCCGGGATGCTCGCGGTCGACCTGCCGGCAGGCGCACACCGCCTCGCGCTCGTGTACCGGCCACGAACGCTCGTGCCGGGCCTGAGCCTGAGCCTGCTCGGTCTCTTGGTCGCGTTCGCCCTCTTGCGCTTCCGCGGGTTTGACCGCGCTCCTGCGCGGCGTGCTATTCCGACAACGCCCGAGCCGAGCGCATGAGCGTGATTCGCCACGTGATCTGGGACTTCAACGGGACGCTGCTCGACGACGTCGACTGCTGTGTCGCCACGCTCAATACCTTGCTCGCCGAGCGCAACTTGCCCCCGCTCTCGCGCGAACAGTACCTCGACGGCTTCGGCTTTCCGGTGCGGAGCTTCTACCTCGAGCTCGGCTTCGATTTGGAGCGCGAGGACTTCACCGAGCTGAGCCGCAGCTACATCGAGCGCTACACCGCGCGCGTGGGCATGGGAGCGAGGCCGCAGGCCGAGGCGCAAGACGCGATCGCCGCGCTGAGTGAAGGCGCAATCGCTCAGTCGGTGCTTTCAGCCATGGAGCGCTCGCTGCTCGAGCGCCTGCTCCGCGGCTTCGATCTCGACCGCCACATGACGGCCGTGCGCGGCCTCGACCACCACGGCGCAAGCTCCAAGATCGAGCTCGGAATCTCGCTACAGCGCGAGATCGGCGCCACGCCCGACGAGATCCTGCTCGTGGGCGACACGCTGCACGATGCCGAGGCCGCCGCCGCAATCGGATGCCGCTGTCTGCTCTATAGCCGCGGGCATCAGAGTTTGCAGCGGCTCGAGCGCGCGGGCGTGCCCGTGTGCGACTCATTGTCGGTCGTGGCCGACGTGGCTCTTGCCCAGGGCCGGTCATGAGGACGCTACGCTTCGTGCTTCGCTCGGCCGGCACCGCGAGCATCGCGATCGGCTTGATCGGGCTCGCTTCGGCCGCTGCGAACGGCGGATTGATCGCGATCGTTCATCGCGCGCTCAGCGCAAGTGAGCAGCAGCGCTGGCTCGCGCTCGCGTTCGTCGCTCTCGGCCTCGGTAAGGTGCTGTGCGCGTACGCGTCAGGCCGGCTCGCAGAGTCTCATTCGCAGCAGAAGGTGAGCGAGCTGCGCCGCGAGCTGACCGAAAAGCTGCTCGCGGTGCCATACCAGCGCTTCGAGCAGCTCGGCTCCGCCCGCGCACACGCAGCCCTGACCAGCGACGTGCTCACCGTCAACGCTGCGCTGCAGGCCGCGTCGCAGGCCGTCGTGAACGCCGCCACCCTGCTCGGCGCGGCGGCGTACCTCGCGTATCTCGACACCGCGGCCTGCGCCGTGCTGCTCGCCGTGACTGCCATCGGTGCGATCGTGTACCGCATGATGAGCAAGCGCGCGCGCGCTTCGCTCGGCAAGGCGCGCGACGAGCTCGACCGGCTCTACGCCCAATTCGCCGCCCTGACCTCGGGCATCAAGGAGCTCAAGCTCCACGCAGGCAAGCGGCGCGCCTTCTTGGACGGACCGCTGCATGCGGCAAGCGAGGCGCTGCGCGCGCACGAGCAAACCGGTCAAGCGCGGTACCTGCTCGGCCAGGCCGTGAACAGCGTGCTCGTGCTGGGCATGATCGGGCTCGTTCTGTTCGGGCTGCCGCTGCCGGACGCCGCGCGCAGCGGCCTCTTGTCCGGCTACGTCCTCACCGGTCTGTACGCGATGGGCCCGCTCGCGGCGCTGCTACGCCTCACCCCGGTCTACGCCGCGGCCGAGATCGCACTGCGGCGCATCGAAGATCTCGGCGTGCAGCTCCACGTCGACACGGGCGAGCCCTCCGCGCCGCCCGACGCGCGCCCGAGCTTTCAGTCGATCGACCTGCGCGCCGTCGTTCACCGCTACGACGAGCGCGGCGAAGCGTTTCAGCTCGGTCCGCTGTCGCTGCAGCTTCGACCGGGCCAGGTGCTGTTCGTCACGGGCGGCAACGGCAGCGGCAAGTCCACGTTGGCCAAGCTCATGACGGGGCTCTACGTGCCGAGCGCAGGCGAGCTGCGCTGGGATGATCGCGTCGTAGGGCGTAGCGAGCGCGACCTCTATCGCCAGCTTTTTTCTGCGGTGTTCTCGGATGCGCACCTGTTCGACCGTCTCCACGGGGTGCAGGGGGCCGACCTCGACTCACGGGCGAACGCGCTCGCGACGGAGCTCGGGCTCGCGCACGTGTTGCGCGTGGAGCATGGCGCGCTCTCGTCGATCGACCTCTCCTCCGGGCAGCGCAAGCGCGCGGCCCTGCTCGCCGCACTGCTCGACGATCGACCGATTTACCTATTCGACGAGCTCGCCGCCGAGCAGGATGCGAGCTTCAAACAGATCTTCTACCGCCAGCTGCTGCCGCAGCTCGCGCAGCGGGGCAAGGCCGTAGTGGTGATCACCCATGACGAGCGCTTCTTCGACGTCGCAGATCGCGTGCTGAAGCTCGTCGACGGCTTGGCAGCCGATGCCGGACCTGCAGCCCCCGCAACCGCCGGCTCGCCCTGACTGCCTCCGGCTGCTACCATGACGCCATCCGCTTCAGGGGAGCGAACCTCATGTCGAGCTGGGCTTACGTACGGGTTTTCTCGCTGATATTCGGTCTCGGGCTCGTGCTGCTCGGTTGCAGCAGCTCGGCGCGCAATGGCTCGGGGTGCGTCGCGGGCCAGAACTTCGCCTGCAGCTGCGCAACCGGCGTCCAGGGCGTGCAGACCTGCGGCGCCGACAATGCCTTGGGCGCGTGCAGCTGCACCCCGGCCTCGCTCGTCAACGGTACGGGTGGCTCCTCGCCGGTTCAATCGGGGACGCCGGGCGCGGGCGGCTCGAGCCCCGCGGGGACGGGCGGCACGACTCCGCCTGCAGGAGGGCCGGCTGGAGCGGGCGGCGGCGGCCCTGCGGGCACCGGCATGGGCCCCGGCATGGGGGGCATGGGCGGCATGATGATGATGCCGGGTGGCGGTGGCGGCCGAGCCCCAGCGGGCTCGCCCTATGCGTTTTGCATGACGAATGCGGAGTGCACGAGCACGAACGCGTCGTGCGCGACCACCACACGCCCCAACGGAATGATCACCGGCTACTGCACTCAGGGCTGCCTGCTGCGCGCGTGCCCAACGCCACCGAGCGGAAGCGTGACGGTGAGCTGCGTCGTCGGCCAGTGCGCGCTCGGGAGCTGTCAGAACGCAGATTGCCCCGAAGGCATGAACTGCGTGCAGTCCCGTACGCTCGGCCAGCAGACGTTCACCTGCGAGTACCCATCCAAGTGACTCGGTAGGCCGAGGTCGGCTCGTGTCGGAGGCCATGCGCCAAACCCGCTCTGCTCGGCGGTCTTCCTGAGACCGGTCGCGAGCGAGTGCGATAGACTTTGCAGAATGAGGGCTTCCGCTTTTGACTGGGGAGCGCGCTCCCATTCGACTCGCAGCGCGATCGGCTTGTGCGCCGTGCTGTTGTGCACGGCGGTGGCATGCGGGGGAAAGAAGAAAACGCCGGACGCCGGCGGGGTGTCCACGGCAGGCGGAAGGGATGGCGGCGCAGCCGGGAAGAAAGCCAAAGCCGACGCCGGGGTTGCCGGCACGGGTGGCGCGGGCGGCGGCGGCGTCGTCGTGCGCAAAGACGCTGGGACGCCAAGGGACACTGGACCTGAGCCCTACGACGCATTCGGCTACGACGCCGCGGGGGACTACAAGGACGCAGCATACATCGGCGATGACGCCGGCCCTGCGCCAGCGTCTTGGACGTGCCCGAAGGCGTTGTGGAACGACGGTCACTGCGACTGCGGGTGCTCGGCGCTCGACGTCGACTGCGCGACACGCGGAACCGCTTGCTCCGATCCGGGGTGTGTCGCTGCGGTTTGCGAGGCGTGTTACACGCTCAGCGGCTCCTGGAAAGCGTGCGTGCCGGACCCGCAGCCGAGCGACTGGACGTGCACGTCGGGGGAGCGCGCGGACGGGCTATGCGACTGCGGCTGCGGCGCGCCTGACGACGATTGCAAGGGCCAAGGCTGTAGCGTGCCCGGCTGCCGCGAGCCCAAATGCGACGTGCGTCACGGCTGCAGCACGGCCCAGTGCACGCACGACGACGACTGCTCGAGCGCGAACCCGAGAGGCCTGACCAGTGGCGCCTGGCGCTGTCCCTGGGACCGCTACGCGTCCGGCGACGGCTGCGACTGCGGCTGTGGGGCGCCCGATCCCGACTGCGCCACCAGCGCGGGCGGCTGCACGGCGGGCCGCTGCTTCGACGCGGCCTGCGATCGCTGCAA
>JBIOJD010000241.1:0-6217 GCA_044450485.1 Polyangiales bacterium
ACGAGCGAGGTCGAGCGCGCGGCCACACTGTTGAGCGCCACGACGGTCTCGGCGGGCCAGGTGGTGCCGGTCACCCAACCCGGCGCGAGCGTGATCGCACCTTGGGTGCCGCTGACGCGCTCGTCGCGCACGTGCGTTCGCGCGCAAGACGAAAAGACGAGCGCAAGCGACAGGGCGACCAGCGCTGCGCGGCCATCGCGCGGGACATCGGGACGCGGTTGACCGGCGCCTCGGCACTTCGACAGAACAGCTCTCACAACGTAGAGCCATTCTAGAATTTTTCGCCCACAATGAAAATGCGGGCGTCGCAACCTACAGAGACTGACTTCGCCCTACGAGCGTGCTCAAAGCCGA
This sequence comes from Polyangiales bacterium, assembly GCA_044450485.1. Taxonomy (GTDB): domain Bacteria; phylum Myxococcota_A; class Polyangia; order Polyangiales; family JAFGIB01; genus CAVZVA01. The sequence goes on from JBIOJD010000241.1 coordinate 355, forward strand.
AAGCGCTCAGGTGACGCTGATGTCCACGGCCGGGCGCATCTGCCCGCAGGTGGCGAGCACTGGGTGGATCAGGTGGCTCTTGAAGCGCTCGATGAGCTTTGTATCGAGCGCCTTGCCGTCGTCGAGCGCGGTGTAGGCCATCTGCTCGAGGATGTAATGGAAGCGCGGCGCCCACTTGCGCGCGCCGAGCCGCGCCGTGGTCGAGCAGTTGTCGATCATGTACGCCACGCCGCGCGCGTGCATGTACGGGTTCAGCGAATCGACGCACTCGATCACCGATTCGTTCGCGACCTCGCTCATCGGATGGCCGTGCTCGATGAGGACGTCGATCTGCGACATCATCGTGCCCACGTACACGCCGGCCGTGAACGGATGCACCGGCGTCTTCTGCTCGGCGCGGCGCGCGCGCACCTGCGCGCCCACCTTCCACATCTGCGTGCCGTCGATCGTGCTCATCGGGCAGCGGGTGAGGCGCTCGCCCGCCATGACCACGCTGCGGATCTCGTTGCCGGAAGCCACCTCGTCGTAGATCTCGGCCATGATTTCCTTGGCCGGGCCGTAGCTCGCTGCATAGGCCTGCTCGAAGGTCTTCTTGCCTGCGGCGTCGAGCTGCTCGTACACGGCGAGGATTCCGTGCTTCGAGATCGTGCGCGAGATCGGCCCCGTGACCGACTCACACGAGTTGAGGAACGCGTCCTGCCGGCTCATGCCTTGCTCGACCAAGCGCCGGTAGACGCTCTCGACCACGCCGTGGACCGCGCCGAGCAAGATCCCGCGCTCGCCGAAGATGTCGCTCTTGAACTCGGATTCCAGCGTGGTCATGAAGGTGTAAGGCGAGCCGAGCGCGACCGACCAGCCGAGCGCTTGGTCCACGGCCTTGCCGTCGACGTCCTGGTGCACGGCGAAGCTGGCGTTGATGCCCGCGCCGTTGACCTCTTTGCCTTGCACGTAGAGCCGCCGCACCGACGGCCCCATGCCCTTCGGGCAGACGGCGACCACGTTGAGGTTCTTCGGGAAGTCTTGGCCCACGTTGCGCAGGTGACCGAGCAAGAAACCATGTGAGAGCCCGAGCGTCGCGCCTTTGCGGATGCGCGCGAAGATCTGCGGAAAGAGCTCGGCCTGCGCCGCGTCCGAGATCAGCAGCAGCACCATGTCCGACTCGGACACGACCTGCAGCATCTCCCCGAGCGTGCCGTTCTTCTCGCTGAAGCCCGCTTCGGCGGCGGCCTTCATCGAGGCCGAGCCGGGGCGTAGGCCCACCTTGACCTTGATGCCCGTGCCCTCGAGCGAATCGCGCAGGTTCTGGGCTTGGGCTGGGCCCTGCGAGCCCCAGCCGATCACGCCCACCTGCTTGATGCCCGCAAACGCCTTGGGCAACGCCGGGAACAAGTGCCGGCCGCCGACCACGACGGCTTCTTTGCTACCGCCGATGTCGATCGTCTTCTTCTCGAACACCTTGGACTGAAAGTCGAGCTCGCGCGTCATGGGTCCGTCTCCTCGATCTGGGTGCCCCAGCATAGCGCTGGCTAGACCTTGCGGAAAATGCATTGTTCGAAACGCTGTGTTGCGTATTTCGCAACACTCAGGCGCAGTTTCCGGCGGCGCTCAAGCGTCTTCGAGCCGGAACCGGATCGACCGCTTCATGCGCACGCGAATGTTCTTGTCGCCGCGATGGGCTGGGTGAAAACGCCAGCCCATTACCGCCCGCAGCACCGTTTCCGTCAGCTCCGCCGGACCGCTGACGATCTGCGGGTTGGCGACGTGGCCGTCCTCGAGCACCTCGAACGAGACCACGACCACGCCCTCGATGCCCTTTCGCTTGGCGCTCGGCGGATACCTCGGGCGGTCGTTGTTACCCGAGTCCACGGGCGCGATCAGCGCCTCGGCCTTGGGCGCGGGCGGCGGGCCCTTGCCCGTGCCGCGGCCACCCGGGGTGCCGTCGAGGAACCCGTCGACCGGGCCCGACTCACTGCCCGCCGCAAGCGCCTTGTTCGACTCCTTGAGCTTCTCGTCCGAGATCTTGGTCGGCGGGGCCATGTCCGGCCGTTTGACCCGCGGGCGCGGGCTGGTGTTCTTCGGGGCGGCCTCGGGCGGGGCTGGAGGCGGCTCCGGCTCCGGAGGTGGCGCGAACTCCACCTGCGTCTCTTTCTCCTCGATGATCTTGCGCACGGTCGCGGTCGCCGCCACGAGCGTGGTCAGGCCGCTGCCATAGACGACGACGGCCACGGCGATCGAGCGCCGGAACCGCGAGCTCGACTCGTCTAGGGTCGCAGCAGACGGACAGAAGTCATCGAACATCTCGGGTACCGCTCAGGCTATCAATGCGGCGCCATCGGCGCCATCGCCGCCGGGTCGGCGACTTGCAAGGTGACCGTTGCCGGTGCGCTGATCAGGCCGCCGTTGTCCATGACCCACAGGCTGTAGCGATACTTGCCCTTGTCGAGCGAGAGCTGCGCCGAGTTTCCGGCCGGCGGATCGTCGGTCGAGTGGAACACGGGGAGCCCCGAATCGGGCGGTGGCACGCCCCCGTCGGCCCAGCGTGAGGCTGCCGGGATGTCGGTGCGCAGCCACTTGAAGCTCGTGACCTGCCCGTCGGGGTCGCTGCTCTTGCTGCCGTCGAGCACCACGGTGACCGGCATGCCCGCGTAGGGGATGGTCGTGGTGATGATCGGGTTTCCGGACTTGGCGACCAGCGCGCCGTTGACCCAGATCTCGGCGATGGGCGGCTTGTTGTCGATCTTCAGGCGGAGACAACCCGAGAGCGCGACGGCGGCCGCGAGGCCGAAGAGCCCGCAGCGTGCGGACGAGCGAACCAAGTGCGTCCTGTGAGATTGCGTCGCCATGATCAGAGCTCCTGGATCAGGCGGCCATAGATCATGCGGCCGCGCGGGTCATGGGTCAGGACGTCGTAGCCGAGGCCGGTGTTGACGGTCGGGGGCTTCGCGTCGAGCACGTTGATCACACCGACCTTGAAGGTGGTGGCCAGCGAGTTGGTTTCCTTGAGCTTGAAGGCGTACTGCAGGTCGAACGAGACCCAGGGGCTGATCCCCGGCAGCGCAGCGGTCATCGGATCGGGGTTCTCGTCGTCCTTGTAGCCGCCGATGAAGTGGACGATCACCGCGGCCGAGTGCGCGTCCATCGTCCAGTTGATGGGGAAGGTCGCGCGCAGCTGCGGGATGGGACGCGCGAAGGTGGTGAAGTTGCGTAGTCCTGCAACGTTGCACTTGCCGCCGCTGCAGCTCACGTCCGGCGACTTGGACAGCACTGGGCCGACCTGGGCGACGGGGATGTCGTAGCTGAACACGTAGCTGCCCGTGGCCCCCACGCCGTACGTGCCTGCGTTGGCGCCGAAGTCGGTGTGGTAGTTGAGCCCCACGTCGAGGCCCTGCGTGTCGACGCTGCTCGCGTTGACGAAGTGCGCGATGATCACGCTCGGCTGGCCCGTGGTCGGGTTGCGTTGCACGTTGGGGTTGCAGGTCGACGGCATGCGGCTGCACTGGAAGTCGTTGGCGACGATGTTCTGGCCCTTCTCCTTGACGATGATGTCGGTGTAGTCGAAGCGCCAGTAGTCGGTCGTGAAGGTGAGGCCTTTCACCGGGCTCCACTCGACGCCCGCGGAGTAGGCGTTGGAGGTCTGCGGCTTCAGCCCGGTGTTGCCGAGAGTGCGCACGGCGGCGAAGGTGCTGCTCGGAGCGGTCACCGGTTGCCCGTTCGCGTCCGAGGTCACGTTGTTGATGGGCGCGAGCTCGGTCTGCGCTCCGTATTCCTGAAGCAGCGACGGTGCTCGGAACGCGTTGGTATAGGTCCCGCGCACGAGCACCTTGGACACCGGCGAAGCGTCCTCGCCGATGAAGCTGACGGCCGGTGTCCAGCTCAAACCCGCCATGGGGCTGAGCGCCGAGCCGGCGTCGCTGTAGCTCTCCACGCGTCCGGCGGCCTGCACCTCGAGGCCGCGGACGAAGGGCATCACCAGCTCGCCGTACGCGCCGAGGACCTGGCGCGAGGCCTGGAAGTCGGGAGCGCCGATCAGGAAGATGTAGGCGTCTTGATTGGAGTCGTGGTCGGCGTCGTACTTCGCGACCTCACGCCGGACCTGGCCGCCGACCGCGAGCGAGAAGTCGCCTCCCGGCAACCGGAACAGCGGTCCGTTGATGTCGGCTCCCGCGGTGGTGAGCTCGGTGTCCGCGATGCCGATGGTCTGTCCGGTGATGCGGTTCTTGATCGCCTGCGAATTGGGCGTGCCGAAGGAGAACGGATTGTAGCAGTTGGCCGGATCGTCGGTCGGCTTGCAGCTGTTGAGCGCCGTCTGCAGCGGTCCCTTGAGCACGTCGAAGCTCCGGCCCATGTAGCGGTTGGTGCCGTAGGTGCCCGAGAGCTCCCACTCCCAGTCCTCGGCGCCCGAGCTGAGGCCGCCGAAGTCGCCCTTGAAGCCGGCGACGGTGTGCAGCGTGTCGGAGTCGAACGTGTTCGCATATCCAGGTGAGTTGCCGCCCGCCACGCGGCCGACCCACGACAACAAGTTGCCGGTCGGGTTGTTCATGTTGTCCGCCGGCACCGTGACGGTGGTGAGAATCGGATACGCCGGTGAGGTCGTGCGGTAGGCCGTGTTGTGGGCGTAGCCGGCTTCCGCGAACACCATCGCGTGATCACCGAGATCGTGCTCGATCGTGGTGTACGTGTTCACGCGCTGCTCCGACGCGATCAGCATGAAGTAGCGGTTGAAGTCGAACTTGCAGTACGCCTGCACCTTGGTGGCCGGCGGGAAGGGCGACACGCTCGACAGCGGCACCGATCCGCAGCCAGGGTCGAGGTAGGTCGAGTAGCGCGAGGGCTGCATCGTCATCGGATCGATCATGACCATGCCGTTCTGGTCGGCCCCCGGCACCGGCACACCGACCGGGCTCAAGCGCACGTACGCGCTCGGCCAGCCCAAGTTGCTGGTGTTCTTGCCGTTGTCCGTGTAGCTGCGGTCGCCGGCGAACAGCGGTTCGCGCTTGAGGTAGGTCACGGCGCCCATCACGCGCGTGTGCTCGCTTTCGGCGCCGCCGAGCAGCGACACGTCCCAGTCGTGGTGGTCGAGCTTGTCGGTGGTCTCGCCGCCGATCTGAGCCTCGAAGCCGTTCACGTGCTTGCGCGTGATCATGTTGACCACGCCCGCGACCGCATCGGACCCGTAGATCGCCGACGCGCCGCCCTTCAAGATCTCGATGCGCTCCAGCATCGGCAGCGGGACGGTATTGATGTCGACGAAGTTGCTGCCATCACCCGAGAGCGCGCCGCTCATCACCAGGCGCCGGCCGTTGAGCAGGACGAGCGTGCTGCTCAGCCCCAGGCCGCGCAGGTTGAACTGGCTGGTACCGATGGCGGCGGTCGAGACGGCGGTATTGACCTCGGAGCCGCGGTTGATGTCCATGTTGCGCACGACCTCGGACATGTTGTCCGCGCCGCTCTGCGCGAGCTGCTTGCGGTCGACCACGTCGACTGCCGTGGGCAGAGCGTGCTTGGTGTGCTTCACACGCGATCCGGTCACGACCATTTCGTCGCTCGCCGCTGGCTTTGCGGCGGGCGCCGCTTTGGTCGCTGCCGGCGCGGGCTCGGTCGCTTCCGGCGCCGCGCCCTCGGCAGGCTCGGTCGGTCCGGGTTGCAGGGTCGCCTCCTCGGGCTTGGGCGCGGTATTTTCGGGCGCCGCTTCCGGGGCGCCTTCGGGCGCGTCGAGCTCTTCGAGACCCTGGTCTTCGGTCCCGGACGGCTTCGACGACTGCGCGGCGGCCGGCGCCACACTTGCGAGCAGCAGCAATGCCGCTGCACACGGCCTCGTGAGTCTCGAGCGAGAGAACACCATTTTCACCCTCCAATGCGCGCG
>JBIOJD010000242.1:0-6206 GCA_044450485.1 Polyangiales bacterium
CCGTGTTGCACGCAGCGTGCCATGGCAGATTTCGGGCGATCGGTGATGTTCCGCGCGTCGCGGCTCGCGAGCGCTGTGGCTCTCGAGTGACAGTGTGCCGATGCATCGACACGCCGTTTCGACGCCGACAGCCGAGCGAGCGCAGGCGGCCTCAGCCGACGAGCTGCCGATAGATGGCGGCGCGCTTGTCCGGATCGCGTTCGGTGACGGTGACCGAGAGCAACGAGAACCCGGCTTCTCGCGCCGCGTCGAGCGCGTCACAGCAAGCCGCGACCGGCCCCGCGAAGCCGAGCTCGTCGACGAGGTGATCGGACAGCGCGGCAGCGCCCGCGGCAGATCCTCCCTGCGCCCACGCCGCGCGCACCCTGTCGGCCTCGGCCTCGTAGCCCATGCGCACGAAGTGCTCGTAGTAGAAGGTGCCCATGCGTGCGATGTAGAAGGCGGTCATTCCACGCCGCGTCGCAGCCGCACGCGCAGGCTCGGTGCTCACGCTCACGGTGTACGGACAGCGCACGGTGAAGTCCTCCGGCTTGCGGCCGGCCTCGCGCAACGCCGCGTGGAACGCGCCGAGCTGATCCTTCCAGCGCTCCTTGGGCAAGAAAATCGGCAGCCAGCCATCCGCGATCGCAGCCGTTTGCTTCAGCGACTTCGGCGTGATCGATGCGATCCAGATCGGAATGTGATCGCGCACCGGGTCGAAGCGCAGGGTGAAGCCGCGGCCGAGCTCGAACACCTTGCCGTGGTAGTCGAGCTTCTGCTTGCGCATCAGCATGTTGATGATCTCGACGTACTCGCGCATGCGCGTGAAAGGTTTCTCGAACTTGATGCCATGGAAGTGCTCGATCACGTTCGGGCCCGAGGTGCCGAGGCCGATGATCGCGCGACCGCCCGACAGCTGATCGAGCGTGGCGAAGTGCTGCGCGAGCGCGCCGGGGCTGCGCGAGAAGATGTTGACGATCGCCGTGCCGAGCTTGATCCGCTTGGTCTCGCGCGCGAGCAGCGTCAGGATGCTGAAAGCGTCGTGGCCCCAGGTTTCGGCCACGACCAGCGTGTCTACGCCGGCCTCGTCGGCCACCTTGGCTTCGCGGATCACCTGATCGGTGTTCTCACCGTTCCACGCCACACCAATCGAAAGTCTGCGCATGGGACCTCTGCCGGCCAAGACGTTCGGGTCGGCCGGGAGGCGTCATCATCGACAGCTCCGGCATTCGACGCAAGACGCCGGCTCGTTGCTGAAGAGGCGCGGCGCCTGAGCCCCGAGAGGGTTGCGTTTGCGGGCCCAAACGTGCCATACGTGCGGCGGCCGACCGCGCGAGAGGGGCAGCGCGGCCCAAACCGGGACAACGAACGTCATGCGTTTCGCACCTCATCTCTGCATCGTTCCCGACCGTACCCCCGTGCTGTCGAGCTGCCTGGCAGCCTTGGTTACTCTCGCCTTCGCCGTGACGGCGCACGCGGACGACAAGCCCCTCGGTGCGCCGCCGCCCGCGGCCACGGCCATCGTCGAAGCGCCCAAGGACGTCGAAGCAGCCAAGATCGAACGTCCCGGCGCAGGCATGAACATCTCGCTCTCGGCTGGCGGTCAGATCTCCAGCGGTAACTCGCGTTTGACTGCGGCCACGGCCAACGGCCAGTTCGAGAAGCGCTGGGGCGACGACGGCATCGGCGCTTCGCTGCTCGGCAACTACGGCCGCAGCGCTCCTCCCGGCAAGTCGCTGGCCACGACCGCTGAGAACCTGCAAGCCAGCGCGCGCTACGATCGCTACCTCACCGAGAACGCCAGCGTGTTCGTGTTGAACACCGGCCGCCACGATCGCTTCCAGGGCATCGACTTCCGCTACAACCTCGACCCCGGTTTCAAGTATTTGTTCCTGAGCATCCCGACCACATCGCTCTGGGGCGAGGCAGGTTACGACTTCCAGTACGACGTTCGACGCGACGATGCGCGCGTGGTGCTCGACGCCATGAGCAACCCGGTGCTCGACTCCAGCGGGGCGCAGGAGTTGATCGCCAAGACCGCGACTGACCACTCGGCGCGTCTGTTCGCTGGCTTCAAGCACGCGTTCAGCGGCGATGTGACGTTCTCGACTGGCGTCGCGTACTTGCAAAGCTTCGTGCACGCACCGCACTACCGCGTCAACTACGACGCGCTGTTCGCGGCCAAGGTGGTCGGGGGTTTGGCGATCGGGCTCGGTGTGAGCTTGCGCTACGACCACAGTCCTTTGGCGGGCAAGAAAACTCTCGACACGGCCACGACCGTGACGCTCATCTACTCGTACAGCGATTCCAAGCCGCCTGAAGCCGCGCCGCCTTGCCCGCCGCCACCCGAACCTGTCGCCGCGCCCGAGCCGCCGCCAGCTCCAGTCGCCGCACCGCCCGAGCCGAGCGCACCGCCCGAGCCGGCGCCCGCGACGGACGCGCCCGAAGCCACGCCCGAGAGCGCGCCCGCGCCCGGGGCGGACGACGCGAACGCGACGCCCTGACCTGCGTCACGACGGCAAGCGTCCGCTTCGCGATCCACGCTTCACGAGCCTGGGCGCTCTGCTGGGGGTGTGGGCCGGGGTGCTGCTGCACGCCCTGAATCGGGCCGGCGGCTCCGCGCCGGGTTATGCTCTCGGACGATCAGCCCGCCATGTCGAGCCAGCCACAACGCACGCCGGAGAGTGAGAAGAGCGCGCTGCCCGGCACATCGTCCGGTGGCGACCGCGGTGTCGAACGAGCCCGTCCGAGCGCGGTCGCGTCGATGGCGCCCGCCAAGCTCGTGGGCCTGCTGCCCGCGGCTGCGTTCTTGCTGTACCTCGCCGCCCTGCTGCGCACCGCGTGGCTGAGTGACGATGTGTTCATCACCCTGCGCGCGCTCGACAACCTCGTGCACGGCTACGGTCTCGTGTCGAACCCGCCCGAGCGGGTGATGGCCTTCACCCATCCGCTGTGGGCGTTGCTGATGCTCGTCCCATACGCCCTCGGGGCCCCGGCATACGCGACGGCCATGGGCACGGGGCTCGTGGTCTCGATCGCAGCCGTGGCCTTCATCACCTGGCGCGCGGCTGCGACGCACCTGCTCGCCGCGCTCGGCGCGCTTTGGCTCGCGCTCTCCGTGGCATTCGTGGACTTCTCGACCAGTGGCCTCGAGAACCCGCTCGCGCATCTCTTACTCGCTCTCTTCGTGGTGGCGCTGGCGCGTGAACGCCTTTCGCCGCTTCGCCCCGGCACGTTCGCGCTCGCTGCGCTGATCGCGCTCGACCGTCTGGACCACGCGTTGCTGATCGCCCCCGTGCTGCTGTGCACGCTGTTCACGCGCGCCAGCGACGAGCATGTGCCTTCTGCCGCGCGCCCGCGGTTTGTGCTCGTTCGCCCCGTGTCGAGGGTCTTGCGCGCCGTGCTGCTCGGCGCGCTTCCACTGCTCGTCTGGCTCGGATTCGCGTGCGCGTATTACGGCTTTGCCTGGCCGAACACCGCGTACGCGAAGCTCAACAGCAATCTCGCCTCGAGCGTGCTCGCGCTCCAGGGTCTCACCTACGTGCTCGACGGCCTGCAGCGAGATCCCATCACCTTGCTCGTGATCGGTCTCGGGCTGTACGTGTGCGCTCGCGAGCGCTCGGTCCGCTCGCTCGCGCTCGGCGCAGGCGTGTTGCTGTACCTCGGCTATGTCGTGGAGATCGGAGGCGACTTCATGACCGGGCGCTTCTTCACGGCGCCGTTCGTCGTGTGCCTGACGTGGCTCGTCACACGCGGGCTCGCGCTCGCTCAAGAGCGCGAGCTACTCGGCCTCGCGCTCGGCAGCGTTCTGCTCGGGGCTTGGTTTCCCGGCAACTTCCAGTTGCATGAGCGCTTCGATTGCATCATCGGCCCGAACGGCATCGTCGACGAGCGCCAGTGCTGGGCCGAGTACACCGCGCTTTCGGAGAACCTTCGTTTCGCGAAGTACCGCTCGCAAGGGCGCTACCAGCACGGGGTCAAGCTCAGTCTGGGCAAGGAGCGCGTGGTCGTCGTCACCAACGTCGGCATGACGGGCTTTGCGGCCGGCCCCGCGGTGCACATCATCGATCCGCTGGCGATCACCGACGCGCTGCTCGCCCGCATGCCGTTCCGGGGCTATTCCCTGTTTCGCGTCGGGCACTTCGACAGGCCCGTGCCTCGCGGCTACGAGGAGACGCTGCGCACGGGGACCAACGCGATCGTAGACCCGTGCTTGCACGCGTATTACGATCAGCTCGCAACCGTGATTCGCGGCCCGCTGTTCACTTGGCGACGCTGGTCCGCGATCGTGGCGCTGAACCTCGGCAAGTACGACCGCCTGGTTCAAGCGCCTTGTCCTCGCGATCAGAAACGAGGCGCCGTGGGCGTGACGCGCGCGGCGACGGCGACACACTGAAGCGCGACACAGCGTCCCAGACAGAGGACGCACCGTGCTTGAAAGCCCCCGCCCTTTCCCGCACCATTTGGCTGCTTCTGACTCGTTGGCGGCCCCTTCTGCCGCCTTATCTCCGAGGTGAATTCCGTGACGTATCATAGCTTTCTTCGCGCGCACACCGTGCTCGCCGTCGGCCTGCTCGTCCTCGCCGGTTGCAAGCAAGACACCTCGCCCGGCTCGAGCCGCGGCGCGGACATCGACTCAGGCAGCTCCGCCACCACCGATGCGGGCGCGTCCGGCAAGAGCGGTGCAAGCGGCAAGAGCGGTGGGAGCGGCAAAGGCGGTCCCTCGGATGCAGGCGCTCCGGGCAGTCCGGTGATGTACATCGTTCCGAGCTCGGGTGGCTCGGTCGAGGTCGATGTCGGCTCCGGAATGTCGGTCGCGTTCGAGTTTCCGAAGAGCGCGAGCGGCCAGACTGTGACGCTCACGCCGGTGAAGGCGACCGACATCGGCTGGCCAGCGGATCAGTTTGCGCAGGTCATTCGGATGGAGCCGGACGGCGCGACGTTCGCGGACCCGATCGTCGTGAGGCCCGCGAGCGGCGACGTGATCGTGCTCGACTTCCCGTCGAGCTCGAGCAAGAGCCAGCCCGAAGGCTTGCCGCTGAATGATGCGGCCGACGGCTTCTTGCTCTCACACTTCTCGACCCTCGTGGTCGTGCCGCCGCAGACCTCGTGTGATTCGGCCTCCGGTTGGCAGGTTGCGTCGGCCGCAGACTCCCGCGCGCACTGCACCGATTCGGCGTTCCCGACGTACCTCACGTTCGGCTGCAAGGCGCTCGCGTATTGCGAGGTCATCGACGCGCGGTGTTGCGCGCCGGCGGGCTCCACCGCGTGCGCGCTGGGCGACGCGCAGCTCTCGATCTCGTTCTCGTCCGCGGGCACGAGCGGCGGGCAGTACCCGTATTGCATGGACACCGCCGGCACCCCTGTCGATGCAGGAATGGACAGCGGCACGCAGCAGGTGTGCCAGCCGAGCTCGCAGCTCGCTTGCACGTGTCAGGGCGGCGGACAGGGTTCCCGCAACTGCGCGCAGGACGGGAGCGGATACGGAACCTGCGTCTGCGCCAGCGGCACGGGCGGTACGGGAGGTAGCGGCGGCGCTGGAGGAACCGGTGGCGCGGGTGGCACGGGTGGCTCCGGGGGAAGCGGCGCAGACGGCGGTACGGGGATCACCTGCGATCAGGCGGCCACCTGGACCTCGGTCGGTCCGGTCAGCAACGCCGAGCAGTTCAACGGTGTCTGGGCGTTTGGCTCGAGCGACAGCTTGGTGTGGGCGGTGGGGAAGTCCACCGCCGAGATGCAGCCGCTCGTGAGCTATTACAACGCTGGTACATGGACCAATACGCTGCTCGGGTCCCAAGGCGAGACGCTCAACGCGATCTGGGGCGTGGATCCCAACAACATCATCGCGGTCGGCAGCGGAGGCAAGATCTACAAGTACAACATGGGCAGTTGGACCGCGCTCAACAACAGTCCGACGACCAAGGATCTCTACGGCGTGTGGGGCACCGATCCCTCGCACTACTGGGTGGTGGGGGCGAGCGGCGCGGCCTTCCTCTGGGACGGCTCGCAGTGGACCGACTACACCGATCCCGGCTCGGGCAGCGACTCGCTCGGCACGCTGCGCGGCATATGGGGCAGCAGCATCAGCGATGTGTGGATGACCAACGACACGGGCGGTACGTCGGCCACCACCAACGCCGTGGAGCACTACATGCTGGGGAGCTGGACCCCGGCAGCGGGCACCAACGGCCGTAACTATCAGATGGCGATCTGGGGCTCGGGCGCGA
>JBIOJD010000243.1:0-6158 GCA_044450485.1 Polyangiales bacterium
ATCGCAGACGCCGATGTTCTCGGGTGGAAGTGGCGGGGCGGTGAAGCTCGACGGGGCACTGGTCACTGGCTGAGTGAGCGGCGGTGATCCAAAGAGCGATGGCGCTGTGCCTGCGTCCGGGGGTTCCCTCGGGGACAGCACCGTCGTCGGCGGCGCGGTCGGAGCTTCGTCCCCTGCAGGCGCGCCACACGATGTCATCAGCATGGGCGCCAGCATCGCGACGAACAGACGAGCGGGAACGGCGCGACCCCGCGAGACTTCACACCTGTCACCCATCTCGACGACCCCGAGCGTCAATCTAACCCGGGACGGTGCGGACCAGACGAGGGCCAGCGCTCGCATTCGCCGCGCCGCGGCGCGTACGCTCGAAATCCCTCGCAGGATCGCCGAGCTACGGCCTGCCGAGCCTTCGCTCGCAAGCGTTTCCACACGGCACAACGCGAGCCAACGCCCTGTGCCGTCTACCGCAGCTCGGCCGAGCTCTTCTCCAGCAATCTGCGCGCGATGATCAGCAGCTGGATCTGCTGCGTGCCTTCGAAGATGTCGAGGATCTTCGAGTCGCGCGCCCACTTCTCGAGCAGCTCGCTCTCGGCGTAGCCGAGCGCGCCGCAGATCTCGGCGCAGCGCAGGGTGACGGCGTTCGCGGTGCGGCCGGCTTTCGCTTTGGCCATCGAGGCTTCTTTGGAATTAGGCTGGCCGTTATCGGCCATCCACGCGGCCTTGATCGTGAGCAGGCGCGCGGCCTCCAGATCGGCTTCCATGCGGTAGAGCTCCGCCTCGACCGCGGTGCTGCTCCAGACGTTGCGGTCGTACTCCGCGCGGTAACCTTGCGCCTTGAGCAGCTCGCGCGCCTTCTCGAGGGCCGCACGCGCGACGCCCACGCCCATCGCGGCGACCACCGGCCGCGTGTTGTCGAAGGTCTGCATCACACCGCCAAAGCCTTGATGCACGTCGATCTCGGGGCTGCCGAGCAGGTTCCGCGCGGGCACGCGACAATCACTGAGCACGATCGTGGCGGTGTCGGACGCCTTGATGCCGAGCTTGTGCTCGAGCCGCGCGACCTGCATGCCGGGCGTGCCCTTCTCGACCACGAAGCTCTTGATGGCGGCGCGGCCGAGGTTCGGGTCGAGCGTCGCCCACACGACGACTGCATCGCAGCGGTCGCCGGCGGTGACGAATATCTTCTCGCCGTCGAGCACGTAGTGATCGCCGTCTTTGCGCGCGCTGGTGCGGATCGCGGCGGAGTCGCTGCCGGCGCCGGGCTCGGTGATCGCCATCGAGGCCCACTTGCCTTTGAAGCGCTCGAGCTGCTCCTCGTTCGCGACCGCCGCGATCGCGGCATTGCCGAGTCCCTGGCGCGGAATGGTGAGCGCCAGCCCGACGTCGCCCCAGCACAGCTCGGTCAGGCCGAGCACGGTCGACATGTTCGAGCCGTTGCGCACGCCGTCGCTCTTTTGCTTGCGCTCTTGCTTGAGCTTGCCTGCGCCCGCGTTCATCGACGCGTCGCCTTCCGCCATGCCGTCCATGACCGCAGCGAGCATGTCGAGCTCCCTTGGATAGGCGTGCTCGGCCAAGTCGTACTTGCGCGAAATCGGACGAAAGACTTCGAGCGCGACGAGGTGTGCCTGGTCGACCAGGCCCTGCAGCTTCTTGGGAATCTCGAGGTACATGCCGGTTGCTCCAGACGCCTGCTACAGCAGCAGGCCGCCTTCCACCAGGGAAATCGCGCGGAGATCGCGGTACCAGCGCTCGACCGGGTGTTCCTTGGTGAAGCCGTGACCGCCGAGCAGTTGCACGCCGTTGGTGCCGATCTGCATGCCTTTGTCCGCGCACAGCACGCGCGCCAGATACGCTTCGCGCGCAAAGGGCAAACCGTGCTCGGCGCGGCTCGCCGCGCGCCAGGTGAGCAGGCGCATGCCCTCGAGCTCGACGCCGATGTCGGCCACGAGGAACGCCACCGCCTGTCGGTGGCTGATCGGCTCGCCGAACGCCTTGCGCTCGTTCACGTACGGGATGACGTAGTCGAGAACGGCTTGCGCGGTGCCCACCGCGAGCGCGCACCAGCCGATGGCCGACCGCGCGAGCAGTTCGTCGTAATGGAGGGCGGCGGGATCCTCGCCGAGAAGCGCGGCGCTCGGCAGCGCCACGTCGTCGAAGCGCACGCGGCCGAGGCTCGCCGCGCGTACACCCATCGACGGCTCGCGCTTGACGCTCACGCCCTTGGTCTGGGTCTCGATCAAGAAGAGCTGCGGTCCGTGCCCCATCAGGTCGGCGGCCACGAGCAAGAGCTCGGCGCTGTCCGCGAGCGGCACGAGCGCCTTCTCGCCACTCAGCACGAAGCCGTCGTCGAGCTTGCGCGCGCGCGTGCGTAGCTCACGCGGATCGAACGCCGGCCGCGCTTCGGCCATGGCGAACGCGCAGCTCGGCGGGTCGTCACCGCCGAACGGTGCCAGGTACTTGGCCTGCTGCTCGGCGGAGCCCCAGCGCGCGAGCGCATTCGCGACTGACAACGGTGCGAGCGCCGCAACGGCCAGGCCCATGTCGCCGTGCGCGAGGTCCTCGGCGATCAGCGCCTGCGTCACAGTCGAGCTCTCGGCCGCGCTGCCGCCGAGTGACTCGGGCACGACGAGCTGAGCGAGCCCCAGCTCCGAGAATTGCTTGGCGAACTCTCGAGGGGGCCGAACCTCGCGGTCAGCCTCAGCGGCTGCGCTGCGCATCACCTCTTTGGCGAAGCGCTGCGCCGTGTCGCGGATCATCTGCTGCTCTTCGCTGATCGTGAGATCGAAGAAATCGCTCTTGCGCTCCGGCGCGAGTAAGCGCTCGGGCTCGAGGAGTTTTCGTACAGCCTTGAATTGCCGCGCGGTCGCGCCTGCAGCGCGAAAGCCTTCGCGCGACGCGTGGTACGCGATGCGCTGCGCCGGGCCGTACATTCCCAGCTTGTGCAGGAGCTCGTTGCCCGCGAGCTTGTTCAGCGCAGCGAGGGCTCGACCGATGGGATTGAAGCTCATGTGTGGATCGCCGGGCGCGCGGAGGGCGGCGCGCGGTGAGTGTGTCCCATCGTCATGTGTCGAAACAAGGCGCGCTGTTCGGGACGCCGGGCCGTAAGGGGTTTCTCGCGTTTCGACAGGGCGCTGCCGGCCGCGATCGGGGGTCCGCCCCGGTCGTGCCGGGCCCGGAGATGACTGCTGCGCCGTGCACCCCTACCCCGCAAACGCTCAGTCTGGCGGCGGCAGCAGGAACTCTCGCGGCCGTGCGACGAGCCGCTGCAACAAGGCGCGGGCCAGGCGCAGTCGATCCGAACGCTCGACCTCGCGTGCGCGAAGCGCGACGAGCAGGGCAAGCACGAAACTGACGAAGAAGTTGAGCAGCCCGACACAGGCCACGCCAGCGACCGCCGCAGGCGCGCCGTCGTGAATGGCCTCTTCGGGCCCGAGCGCCATCACAGCCAGTGCCAGCGCTCCCGTCGACAGCGTCACGTGACGCACTTCGAGGGGCAAGCCAACGAACTTGCCAACTACAGGGGTCATGCCAAGCATGAATCCGAGCGAGGTGTTGCCGCCGATGCCCGAAACGTTGCGTGCGAACGCTCGGCTCACCCAAGCCATGGTGCGGCGGCCCAAGAAGCGTCCGAAGCGGTGCTGCTCGAGCGCCTCCGGCAAGCGGCGATAGACCGCCCAATTTTCGAGCCAGCCCGCCACGATGCTGGAGGCCCAGAGCAGCACACCGGTCAACACCGCAAACGCGATCGTGCCGCTGTGCAGCGGATGCAGGGACTCCATCACGTGCTCGGCAGCTTCGGCGCTGATCGCGCCCGTTGCGCCCCGAGCCACGAACAAGTAATGCACGCCGATCGCCGCAGGGATCACCATCCCGATGTTGCCGATCGCCGCAGCCAGCTGCGAGCGCGTGATGCGGGCGATCATCGACACGAGCTCGGAGAGGTCCGGATGACCTTTGGTCTCGTGGAGCGTGGTTGCGAGCGCAGCCGCCGTCATCGAAGGCTGCTTGGTCGCCAGAGTGAAGCCGAGGGCCTGGAGCAGCAAGAAGCTTGCCGCGTAGTTGCAGCCTGCGAGAAAGCCCTCGACGAAAGGCGGAAAGTGCCCGCCGGTGATGAAGAACTTGAGCGTCGCAGTGCCTGAGGTGAGGACGCCGCCGCCGGCCGCAGAGAACAACATCTTGCGGTACTCGGCGCGGTCCGTGGTGATGTAGTGCTCGCCGGTGTTTCCGGCCCGCTCGATGATCTTGCGCGCGAGCAAATGGAGGTTGGTACGGACGAGGTCGAGCACGCTGCGGTCGCGCAGCTTCGCTTCGATCAAGCCTGCGAGCAGCACCCCCGAGCCGCGGGCGCGCTCGCGTGGATCGCTCACGTGCAACAAGAGCGCGAGCACCTGCAGCCGATCGATGTTCTTGCCGATGACCTCGAGCCGGTACACGACGTCCACGCTCACGCCACGGTGCTCGAGCTCTCGCACCACCTGGCGCAACACCGCGCGGCACTGCGACAAGCACGCTTCCAAGCGCTCGAACGCCGCGGCGGACTGAGCGTGATCCTGCGCCGGCCCGGGCTCTACGGCTGCAAGCAGCGCATCGCACGCGCGTGGCAATTGAAACAATGGCGATTCACGCAGCGCGGTCTTGGGGCTGCGCTCGCGGATGTCGTCGGACAGGCCGAGCGCCGACACGCGGGTCGCGAGCAGCAGCGCGGCATCGGCTGCGGTTCGGGCCAAGGGCCGGAAGGTCTCACCGTCGGCCAGCGCCATGAGCAGGCGACCCGCGAGCTCGGGCTCGAGCTGCCCGAGCCAGGCGGCGTCCTTGCGTGTCCAGAACACGCCCTCGAGGAGCTGGCCGAGGTCGGTCTGGTCGGGGACGCGCGGGAGCACCCTGCGCGAGATTCGATCCACCGATTCCGCAAGCAAACCGCGATCGCCCGGCAGCCCGAGCCGGCTGAAGAGCGTGAACGCCGATGACTCGTGCAGCACGGAACCGAGCAACGTGGCGGTACGATCAGCGAAGCGTGGCGTGGCCTCGAGCCCGCACACCAGCAGGCGCAAGCGCGCGCTGCGCGGGCTCTCGTCGCGGGCCAGCTCGCTTCCGAGCGCGGGAAGCTTTCCGCCGCGCAGCCAACGCGCCAGCCGCTCGAGCCAGCGCACGCGAACCGGGAGCCCGGCCGTGGGGTCAGCCTCCGCGAGCAGCGCGTGCAGCTCACGCACGGCGCGCGCCTTGCGAGCCGCGGGAGCGACGCGAGCCGCGAACGACTCGAGGTCGGGCGCGCCGGCCTGCTCGTTCATCGGCGCAGTATAGGCAGAGCGCCGGGATGGCGATAGCGGACATCGCCACTCGCGTGGTTAAGTACGACCCGTGGCGTCGTCGGAGCCGGTGACGGGGTCGATCCGCGAGCACCTGAGCGGGGCTCTTGCAGCGAGCCCCTTGCTCGCGGGCTTCAGCGCCAGCGAGCGCGAGCTGATCGCGCAGCTCCTCACGCCCGTGCGGCTCGGCCCCGGCCAGAAGGCGGTCGGGCAAGGGAACCACGATCGCGATCTCTACTTTTGCGTGAGCGGCCGAGCGGTGGTGCGGGCGACGGCGTGGAGGTGCAGCGCCTAGGCCCGGGCGAGCACTTCGGCGAGCTGGCACTGGTCGTGGGCGCGGCCCGCGCAGCCGACGTGATCGCAGAGACTGATCTCGAGCTCGCGCGCCTGTCGCACGCGAGCTACCTGACGCTGCACGAACGGCATCCAGATCTCGGCCGGCGCTTGCTCGAAGCCACGACGGCGGCAGTCGCCTCGCGCCTGAGCGACGTGAGCGACGGGATCAGCACGCTGCTGCGGGAGCGCTCGCTGCCTCGGCGGGCTGTGATCGCGGTGCGCGTCTGCGGCGCAGAGCGATCGGTGCATCCGGGGACGCGGATGTCGGAGCTGCTTCCGGGATCGGTCGATCACGAGCCGGTGATCGCGGGCCTGCTCGATCGCAAGGCGGTCTCGCTCGCGACGCGGGTGACCTCGTCCTGCGCGATCGAGCCACTGACGCAGTCGCACTGGGAGGGCCAGCGCATCTACCGGCACAGCCTGGGCTTGCTGTTGCTCGAGGCCGCATACCGCGTCGATCCGTCCGTTCGGCTGGTGCTCGATCACTCGGTGGGCTTCGGGCAACGCGTGAGCGCG
>JBIOJD010000244.1:0-6148 GCA_044450485.1 Polyangiales bacterium
CGGCGCGCTCGCGTGGGACGGCAAGCGCCACGAGCTGTGGCTCTTCGGCGGCAACCTCAGCGCCGACGGCGCCGTGTACCAACCGAGCGCAGACGTATGGACCTTCGATCCCAAGAAGGTCGCCTGGACCGAGCAACATCCTACAGGGCCGGGGCCCGCAGCGCGCCTGTTCCACGCCTCGCTCTACGACGAGCAACGCGACACGCTGGTCGTGTACGGCGGCGCGGACGCCAGCGCGCTCTCACCCACGGCCCAGGACTTCGCAGACGCGTGGGCCCTGTCGCTCGCGGATCTGCGCTGGGACCGATTGCACGCAGGCGGTCCAGGCGCGCCCGAAGGTCGCTTCTGGACTGGCCTCACGCTCGACGCGAGCACGCACACTTATCTCCTGTTCGGTGGCCACGACGACCAAATGCTCGGCAACCGCAACGACACCTGGCGCTTCGATCCCGACGCGCGAACCTGGCAGCGCATCGAAGAAGGCGACACCTACAACAAGCCCGCCACCGACGTGTGCATGTTTCCGCCCGACTTCACCAACATCGACCCCACCCTGCCCGAGCGCCGCAACGCGCACACCCTGCTCTGGTCGAACGCCTGCAAGCACGCCCTGCTCTTCGCAGGCAAGACCGACTGCGGCGCAATCGACGACGTCTGGAGCTTCGACGGCCAGCAGTGGCAAAAGCGCCTCGGCGCCACCGCCGGCGAGGTGTGCCTGCGATCAGCAAGCGATGCGACTCAGTGCAGCGGCTTGTGCATGTGAGCTCGCGGTCGCGCTGCGCCGCGGGACCGCTAGCGCGCTCGGAGCAAGTACTCGATCTCGGGCAGCGCGGGGCGCAGCGACAGCACGCCGATGACGGTTCGGCACAGGATGCGGCTCATGGGCAGAAACAACGTGAGCGCGCCGATGTCGTTGGGCGAGCCGTAGGCGCCGAAGAACGTGGTCCACGCCAGCGTCGCGGTGCCGAAGCCCGCAAACGCCACGGGTAGATCCATCACCGCCAGCGTGAGCGGCAGCACCACGAAAGTTTCGATCACCGGGGCGTGGATGCCGAACGCGCGGTTGAGCAGATGATAGCCCACGAGCGTGACCAGCGCCTGGGGTGCGAGCATCAGCCACGTCAGGAACCAGTGGCGCGGACGCGCGTTGCGGAACGCGCTCCAGAACTCGTGCTCGCGGTTGCGGGCGACCACGGCCGACAGACCGAACACCTTGTCGTGGTGCCAGTTGATCCAGGCTTCGACCAACCAGTACACACCGAAGATCAGCACGCCCCACCACACCCACAGGTTCAGCCGCACGCGACCCGCGAGGCCGTAATAGTGGATGGCGAAGGTGGCCGGAATCATCGCGAGGCCGATGCCCCACAGACCGAGCCCGGTGCGAAACAACAGCACGCCGAGCAGCTTGGTCCAGGTGATGCCGGCCCGTCGTTGCTGGTACAGCAGCTGGCCGCCCCCGCTGAGCGCGCCGTTGACGAAGCCGAGGATGTTCGAGGCTCCGCACACCCAGAACAAGGGTCGAAAGTCGAACGGGCCGTGGAACCAGCACAGCGTGCGTTGAATCAAGAGCGCGCCGAGCACCCAGTGCACGAGCTGCGGTACCGCGACCGCTGCAACCGCCAGCGGTAGGTCGACTCGCTTGGCGATCACCCAGAGCGCGGCCCAGTCGAGAGCGCGCAAGTAGTAGAACAGGATCGCCGCGCTCACGGCGAACGGGGCGACGCGCCGGAGCACGGTGCGCAGAGTGGGTGTCATGCCGGCAGCGTCCAGGGCTGCCTTTCGCGCAGCTCGCTGACCTGCAGCTCGCCGCGCTCGATCTGACCCGTGCTCGCGTCCGCGATCCGGTACTCGAGCGTGCCCCGTCCAAGCGGCTGCGCCTCGACGAAGACGCAGCGCAGCTCGCCCGGCTCGAAACCGCACTGGCTCTGCACGGCCTCGAGCAGTTCTTCGCTGTGCAAGTGGCCCTCGCCGAAGTTCCAGCCGAGCACCATGCCCGCCACGATCTCGCCGTCGAGGTACTCGTAGTCGGTGAAATTCGGCACGGCCTTGGGGATCAGCACGGACAGCGCGCGCCCGTGCAGGTGCATGAAGCGGAACGCCATCACCTTGCCAACCAACCCGACTGCGGTCTGGCGATCGTAGAAGCGATCGAGCTGGTCGTAGACCCAGGGCGCGCTCTTCGTCAGCCGGTCGAGCTTGCGGTAGCTGTCGCCGCGGAACAGCCAGACGCTGCACGCCCAGTTGCCGGCGTAGTAGCGCATCGACAGCAGGAACGAGATCGCGCGCGGTACGAGGTTGCCGAGCAAGGGCAGTCCGATCAGCAGCAGGCACAGCACGATCGCGAGCGGCGTGTTGCCGAGATCGCGCAGGTACACGTCCGGATGCGCCCAGAATAGCGCGAACGCACCGTACACCACCATCACGTTCCACTCGATCGGAACACCCATCGGCACGTTGCTGGTGATGAAGGCGTGGAGCATAAGCACCATCACCATGCCGACGACGAGCGGCGTGCCGGCGTGCGCGAACAAGAGCACGGTCGGTACGCCCATCTCGAGCGCGGTTCCCGCGTGCGCCATGAGCTCGGCGAAGCGGGAGGGCCGCAGGTCGTCCGGGTAGCTCCGGTACATGCGCCGGCGCAGCCACGGGAAGGTGAACGGGCTGTTGCTGGTCATCACGCACACGACCGCAGGAAAGTGGTGATTGAGCTTGGAGAAGCCGGCCCAGAACCAGAGCGCGAGCTGCACAGCCTTGGCGCCCGCGATCCAGTTGCCGGCAAACAGGAAGCAGAGCGCGGTGGTCCAATAGTGCTCGCTGCGAAACGCGAGAAACACCGTGCGGTCGGTGATGCCGAGCAGCGGCAGGAGCAGCGCGATGGCCGCCCATGAGGTGGCTGCGATCACCGGCGAGCACAGCGCATGCACGATCACGAGAACAAGCGCCAGGTACAGCGCGGCGTCGAGCGAGCTCCGGCGCACACCGCCGAGCAGCGGCAGGCGCGGAAACAGCGGCAGCTTGGTCGTGCCCGGCCGCATGAAATGCAGAAACCCGCCGACCGGCGGAAAGTACCGCCCGGTGAGGGGGCCGCTGCCGCAGCCGAGGCCCAGCCCTTCGAACAGCATGCTCCAGAGGATCGCCTTCTGAAACGCCAGCGGCTCGAGCCACCAATCACCGATGCGCGACAGCGGTCCGAGCGTTGGGGAGAGCCCGCAGAAGAAGGTCCACGCCAGCACGTACAGCCCGACCTTCAGCACGTAGACCAGGTACACCGCCGCCGGGGAGCCGTAGCCTTGCAACGCCCAGGCCTCGCACACCATGCGGGCGCGCTCGCCGAGCGGGCGTTTGGACCACGCGATCGAGTCGTAGTCGGGAAGCGTGGGTCGGAGCAGGTTCATCGCGTTCAGCGGGGCCCGCCGCGGGTCCGGGGACTATACGCCGGTGCGGCCGCATCGGTTCCGTCATGGGACTCTCCCGGGGAAGCCTCGCGCGGGACCACGGGTCAAAACGCCACACGCGTTTTTTGGGCCTGTCGTCTGGCGCACGCAGGACTATGCTTCCCGGCATGCGAAGACACGGTCTCTTCCTCGCAGCGACTCTGACGTGGCTCTGCAGCGCTGGAGGCGCCCAAGCGCAGCACCTCTACGCCGGCGGGCTCGGTGGTTATGGGTTCGGGACCGAGAAGCACCAACCGGTCAATCCGTACGGCGTCGGCCTCGGTCTGAGCGCGGGGATCGTGCTTCCGGTCACGCCCATCTACGCCGGGGCCCGCATCGTGGGCTTCTTCGGCGCCAAGGGCCACGTCGCGGAGCCCACGGGCACGACGACGACCTCGGTCGAGCTCTCGCGCAGCTACCTCACCTACGGCATCGACATCGGCTACGAGGTCGGCGACACCATCGTGTTGCGCCCGATGCTCGGCATCGGCCGTGCCGTGCTCAAAGCCCATGCGACCAGCACCAGCACGCTCAGCACGAGCGGCACCTTCCATGGCAGTGACGGCAGCCTCTATCTGTCGCCTGGCGTCGCGCTGCTGCTGAAATCGGGGCTGCTCTTCATGGGCCTCGAAGGTCACTACAACTTCTTGACCGAGAGCCGGCACGTGAGCGGCCTCTCCGTGCTCGCGAGCCTCGGGGTCACGCTGTAACGGCTAGGAGCGGGACGGTCCTCATATGGAGCGACCCCTGTCAAGTCTCGTCGAGCCGTGCGCGGCACGTTCTCGTTGGTTGCTCTGCGTCTTGGGTGGCGCCGGTCCGGAAGCGAAGACGACGGATGAGAGCGGGCGCTTCGACGACGAGTCACTCTCATATTCGCGGATTACGCAGCTTGCGCTGCGCAGAGCCAGCACGTGGGTGCTTCGTCGAGAGCATGCGCGGTCTGCGCAAGCGCGGGTTCGAGGCGAAGCCTCTACCGCATAGGACCGACGCGCGTTGCTCTGGATCGTGCCGCTGTTCATCCGCCGTCTTCGCTTCCGGTGCCGTGTTCGTGTGTGGGGGCTCGAGGGGTTGGTTGGTCAGTTCATGTCGCCGCGAGGCTGCGATCCCAGTGCTGCAGGGTGGCCCAGATGAAGCCTGCGAGCTCGCGCGCCACCGCGACTACGGCCTTGGGGTGCGCGATGCCGCGCGCCGACATCTTGCGATAGCGCGAGGTCAGTCGCTGATGCGCGCGGTCCGCGATGGCGATGGCGTCCTGAGGTTGACCAGCGCGCCGCTTGACCAGCGCGGCACTGACCCCGTGCGCATGGCGGTGGTGCCACGCGACCTCGACCAAGAGACGACGCACGTGGGAGTTGCCCGTCTTGGTGATGCCTCCGCGTTGAGCTCGCCCTCCACTTGAGTACTCCGAAGGTGTGAGGCCCAGGAACGCCATGAGCTTGCGCGCCGACTCGAACCGGCGCAGGTCGTGCAGCTCCGCGACGACGCTCAGCGCCGTGATGAAGTCGATGCCGTGGAAGCATCGCAGCCGACCCACGGCCGCCGCGTAGGGCGCCTGCTGCGCGAGCTCGGCGACGCGCGTCTCGGTTTGGGCTTTGAGTTGCTCCAGGTGCTCGACGTTCTTGAGGTAGGTCTCGAACGTGTAGCGGTCCGCGTTGCGCTCGAAGCTCAGCGACTCGAGCCACTCCCGGTGCTCCTTGGTCCAGTTCTTCCGCGCCCAGTGCAGGCTTCGGCGCAGCAACCACTTGCTGAGATGGTGGCGTGCGGCCATGAGCTGGCGACGAAGGTCGTCACGGCAGCGGCACAGGTCACGCACCGCCTCGTCCTCTTCGCTGGGCACGTGCACCTCGGTGAGCAGACCCGCTTCGAACGTCTCGGCGAGCATCCGGGCATCGCGCCGGTCTGTCTTGACGCGCACGCCAGGTTTCTTCGGGATGAGCGCCGGCGCGATCACCTCGCAAACCAGCATCGGCGCCGCGCTCTCGAGCTGGCGCTTGAGCGCGTAGCCTCCCCCGCCGGCTTCATAGCACGCGCGCACCTCCGCCGGCGCCATGCTCACCAGCTTCTGCGCGAGCCGGCGAACCTTGTCGTAGCTGTTGTCGACCTTCCACTCGTGCCACTCGCCAGACGCTACGTGCACCGCCACGTTGATGAAGTCCTTGTGCGCGTCCAACCCAACCCACGTGATAGAATCTTCCACGACCGGCTCCTCTCGCATGCGGCTCTGCCGCGGCTCGTCCGCAGTAACCCGCGACATCGTCGACTCCAAGTCGAACTCGTCGGAGCACTCGTGCTCACGACCCCGCGAGCAGGAGCCGGTCGCTCCATACTGTCTGCGTTCTTGCAATTCTCGCCTCGGCGTATACCCGCCCTCATGTCTCCGCGACGTCCACGTGGTAGCGGATCGGCAAAGCATCAGCTCCGGCCGCCGCCCGGCAACCCGTCCGCGCTTGCCGCGGTGACCTTCCTGCCCCGAGGCCGCTTCCTCTTCGCCAGCAGCGCCTTTACCGCCGTCGCTTCCTCGTCGAAGTCGCCCGCCGCAGCCAACGCCTCGCCGTAGTGCCGGCTCACCACGCTCGTGTCGAGTGCGAGCGCGCGCGCCACCTCGACTTGGCGGCCCGCGTACTCGTGCACCCAGAGCCAGACGGCTAGGCGCTTCACACCCGAGGACCGCGCCGACTTCGGTCGCTGCTCGAGCTCGAGCGCGTCCACCC
>JBIOJD010000245.1:0-6114 GCA_044450485.1 Polyangiales bacterium
CAATCGCCAGAGCCGCGCCGCGATCGAGCGCCTCGGCGCCAAGCTCGACGGCATCCTGCGCAACCACAGCCGCGCCACCGACGGGACGCTGCGCGACACCTGCGTCTACAGCATCATCGCCAGCGAGTGGCCCACCGTTCGCTCGCACCTCGACTTCCAGCTATCGAGACCACGCGACCACAGTTGACGGGCTGCGAGCGGGAGCTTTCAGGTCGCGAGCGATCTCAGACCGGCGCGGTGGACGCGACCGGTGAGCGGACGATGCACCAGCGCTTCAGCGAGGCGCCCCGCCTCCCACAGCTTTCGCAGATCGACGCCCGTGTGCACGCCCATGCCGTCGAGCATGTACACGAGGTCCTCGGTCGCGAGGTTGCCGGACGCGCCGGGCGCGTACGGGCAGCCGCCGAGGCCGCCGACGGCTGCATCGAAGGTGCGAATCCCCAGCTCGAGGCCGACCAGCACGTTGGCCAGCGCTTGGCCACGGGTATCGTGCATGTGCATCGCGAGCTTGTCGGCGGGGAGCTCGGCCAAGAGCAGGTCGAGGATGCGCTTGGTCTGCAGCGGCGTGCCCACCCCGATCGTGTCGCCGAGCGACACTTGATAGCAGCCGAGCTCGGTCAACGTCTTGGCCAGGCTCAGCACCTTGGTTGGATCGACCGCGCCTTCGTAAGGACAACCCCAGGTCGTCGACACGTAGGCGCGCACGCGCGTTCCGAGCGCGAGCGCCTTGGGCACGAGCTGCTTGAACACGTCGAGCGTGTGGGCCACCGACTTGGCGACGTTGCGGCGGTTGTGCGTCTCGCTCGCGCTCAGGAACACCGCGATCTCGGGCACGCCCGCGGCCTGCGCGCGCTCCAAGCCCCGCTCGTTCGGACACAGCGCGCTGTAGGTGACACCGGCAGGCGCCCTGAGTGTGCGCGCGACCTCGTCCGCGTCGGAGAGCTGCGGGATCCAACGGGGCGAGACGAAGCTCGTCACCTCGATGCGTTGAAGCCCGGCCGCGCACAGCGCTTCGATCAAGCGCAGCTTGTGCACCGTACCGATCGCGGCTGACTCGTTCTGCAGGCCGTCGCGCGGCCCGACTTCGTAGATGGAGACCCGCTCCGGCAAGTTCGTGAACAAGTCGCTCACCCCACCATTGTCGAACGCGGCGGCGTCGCCCGCAAGCCGGCTCAGTCGTGCTTACTTCGTGCGCTTGATGACGTGGAAACCGAAGGGACTCTCGACCACGTCGCTGATCTGGCCCACCGCGAGCGCGAAGGCTGCGCGCTCGAAGGCCGGCACCATCTGTCCGCGCCCGAACGTGCCGAGGTCACCGCCACGGCGGCCGCTGGGCTCGTTGCTGTACTTCTCCCAGAGCTGATCCCAGTCCTTGCCCGCTCGCGCGTCGCGCATGATCTGCTCAGCGAGCAAGCGCGCCTGCTCACGCGTGCGCGTGATCTTGGGGTCGGCGCGCTGCGCTCCCTTGTAGGCGACGAGAATGTGGACCGCGCCGATCTGTTGCGGGCCACTCGTCGGCGTGTCCGTACGCCGCAGGATCACGAAACCCTCCGGCGTCTCGATCGGCTTGCTCACCTCGGCAATTGCGAGGGCAAAGGCAGCATGCTCGGCGGCGGGGTCGAGCAGTTGCGAGCCACGCTCCAGCAACACCCCAGAGCCGCCGTTGTCGGGGAGCAACGGCCGATCGCCGTACTTCACCGCGAGCTCTTGAAAGTGCTCGCCCGACATCTGTGCGATCCCTGCAACCATCTGCGCGCGCTTGCGCGCCGCTTCTCGATCGCGCGTGATCTCCGCCGGCGCATTCTTCGCCGACGCATAGGTGATGAGCAGCGCTTGCACCCCGATGCGCGTGCTGTTCTCGTCGCCTTCGGTGAGCGCGGGCGGCGTTGGGATCACCGCGTCCTTGGCCTGGGCACGCGACGTCGGCCGACACGCAGATGCAGCGAGCGAGCTCGCCGCGATCATGAGCAAGAGTGCGGTCTTCGTTTTCACGCTGCGGATGATAGCCACGGTTTGCATCCGCGCACCCCTAATATTTGGCGGGGCACAATGACCACAATTGGCCGCAAAGGACAGGCCTTTTCTCGTCTCGCGCCCGGTGATAGCGTGGTTGGTTGCGGTATGCAGTCGCGCACCTTTCGTTTACTGGCGCTCGCGATGGGCTCGTTGCCCGCCTACGCGGCCGCGGTGCCTCCGCCGGGCGTGGCGCTGAGCGCAGTCAGCATGCCGCGCGCCAGCTGGATCGAGCACCGCATCGTCCCCGGTGATCGGGTGAACGAGATCGCGAGCCACTATGGCGTCACGATCGAAAAGCTTCTCGCGTGGAATGAGCTCGACGAGAAGCGGCCGCTCTTGCGCGTCGGAAAACAATTGCACATCTACAGCGCGGTCAAGCCGTGGGTGCGCCGGCTGCGTCATTACACCGTTCAGCGCGGCGACACGTGGCCCCGCATCGCGACTCGGTTCGAGGTCGACAAGGTCAAGCTGCGCAACGACTGGAACCCCACGCACGACAAGCTCGAGGCTGGCGATCGCATCGAGCTGTGGGTCGAGACCGAGGACGAGCCAACTCCGGAAGCTGCAGAGCCCGCAGAGCAGGACGAGCCGCAAATGCTCGCGAGCAACGCGATGGTCGTGCTGCCGAGCCCCGTGCGCGTGACGGCGCAGCGCGGCGATCCGCCAGCGATCGTGAGCGTGCCCACGACCGCGCTCAGCTCGGGCTCACCTGCGCGCGGGCGGTTGCTGCACGGCCTGCAACTGCCGGAGAACCCGGCGCTCTACAAACTTCGCAATCCCGACAACAGCTGGGGCTCGAGCCACACCATCGAGCAACTGCAACGCGCGATCGCGCGTTTTCGCCAGGACAGCGGCTTCGCACGCGAGCTCGTGATCGAAGACATGAGCCTGCACTATGGTGGACGCTTTCAGCCGCATCGCTCGCACCGCAGCGGGCGCGACGTGGATGTCGAGCTGCCCCTGAAGCCGGGCATCGCGGCCGGCACGGTGCCGACGGAAGCCAGCATGGTCGACTGGGGCGCGACTTGGTCACTGGTCAAAGCGCTCATCGAAACGGGGCAGGTCCGCTACATCTTCCTGACGCGTTCGCGCCAGAAGGACCTATACGAGGCTGCCGTGCGAGCGGGCGCGAGCGAAGAAGAGCTCACGGAATATCTGCAGTACCCGCACTCCGAGCGCACCACCTTCGTGCGCCACGCGCACGGTCATACCAAGCACATGCACGTGCGCTTCGCCTGCGCCGAGTACGAAGCCCAGTGTAGGGATTAGGATCGGGTTGCGGGAGGGCTCGTACGTCCCCGCACATGGGCTTCCTGAATTGCGGGCGCCATGCGTCGCGACCGCGCGGGCAGCTCTATAATCGAGAGCGCAATGGCTGAAGCGCCCGAGGCACAGGAGCGCGTGAGCGCGACTGCGACTGCGACCGCGACCGCGGTCGAGCGCGAGGCGCTCGACGAAGCGCTCGAGGGGACCGTCGCCGGCTCGCTGCGTCCGGTGTGCGTCGGGCTCGCGCTGTTCTACGCGCTGCTGACCGCTTGGTACCTGGTCCAATACAGCGGCGCGGCGCAGACCAACATGAGCTTGTCGACGGGCCTGCTCTCGTTCGGCCTGCTCGCCGCGGCCGTGTGGTTCGAGCGCAACAAGCTGCCTCCTTGGCTCGCGCACCCGGCAGCCGCGCTGATCGGCGTCGCCGTCGTCTTCAACTGTCTGTTCTTGCTGGTCACCGTACCCGAGGCGCGCCAGACGACGAATCTGATGATCGCGCAGCTCGGCTTCGGCTGCCTGCTGCTGTCCGTGCGCTGGTTTCTCGGGCTCGCGCTGATCTCGCTGCTCGGCTGGGCATGGGTCGCGGGAGGCCGCACCGAAGATCCGGACTGGGAGCACTTCGGGCTCGCGCTGATCGAAGCCACGTTGTTCGGCGGACTCGTGCTGTTCGTGCGCATCCGCGCCTACCGCAACATCCAGATGCTGCGCTTGCGCGATCAGATCCTGGTACGGGACCTGCGCGAAGCCAACGAAGCCGCGCGCAGCGCCACTCGCGCCAAGTCGGAATTCCTGGCCAACATGAGCCACGAGATCCGCACACCGATGACGGCGATGCTGGGGATGACCGAGCTCTTGCAGATGACCGAGCTCGACGAGCAGCAGCAGGAATTCGCTCAGACCATCGATCGATCCGGCAAGACGTTGCTGCAGATCGTGAACGACATTCTCGACTTTTCGAAGATCGAGTCCGGGCACTTCCAGCTCGAGAGCGTGCGCTTCGACCTCGGCGCGCTGCTCGAGGAAGTGCGCGACATGCTCGCGTTCAAGGCCGAACAGAAGGGGCTCTCGCTCGAAGTCGAGCTCGATCCGTCGCTCTCTGCGCGCTTCCGCGGCGACCCCACGCGCATCAAGCAGGTGGTGGTCAACCTGGCAGGCAACGCGATCAAGTTCACGCACCAAGGGCACGTCAAGATCCGCGCCGCAGAAATGCAGGCTTCGGAGCAGCAGTCGGTCGTCTCGATCAGCGTGTTGGACACGGGCATCGGCATTCCAGAGGACCAGCTCGATCGCGTGTTCGAGGCCTTCACGCAGGCTGATGCATCGACCACGCGCAAGTACGGCGGCACGGGCTTGGGCCTGGCGATTTCGAGCCGACTGACGCGGCTGATGGGCGGCGAGATCGAGCTGCACAGCGACGTGGGCAAGGGCTCCGAGTTCACGGTTCGATTGCCGCTCGAGACGATCAGCAGGCGCAGCACGGCTCCGCCCCCGGCCTCCAGCATCAGTCAGCGCTACGACGCGCGCGTGCTCCTGGTCGAAGACACCGAGGACACGCAGAACCTCGCGCTCGAGATGCTGCTGCGCATGGGTTGCACGGTGGATCTCGCAACCGACGGCGTGCAGGCCTTGCGGCGCCTCGCGAACGAGCGCTACGACCTCGTGTTGATGGACTGCCACATGCCGAACATGAACGGCTACGCCGCCACCGAGGAGATCAGGCGCACCGAAAAGGGGAACGGCAAGCACACGATCATCGTCGCGCTCAGCGCGAGCGTGCTGCCCGAAGAGCGCGAGCGCTGCGTGGCGGTAGGCATGGACGGCTACGTGGCCAAACCGTTCAGCCAGCGCGATCTGCAACGCGTGCTCGACCAATGGGTCGGCGACCGCGCCGTCCCAGAACAACCTCGCGGCGCGGCCTGAGCAGCGCTCTGCGCCCACGCGGAGCGCCACGACGTCGCACCACGCATGGCGTCTGCCGAGCCAGAGCACACTGTGTGCGGCCGGACGGATGCGCGCACCTCGATGCTTGAGCAGTCTTGGCGACGCGTGGTGCAGGCGCGCATACTTTTCGCTGCGTGCTTGCTTGCGAATCGAGGACAGCAGCCAGCTCCCGCTCGTGGGCGCTCGCGTTGCTGCTGGGCGTGCTGTGCTGCTCGTGTAGCAGCAAGAGTCACGGCGGAAGCAAGACCGGTGCCGCGGACGGCGGTGGCGCGGCCGACGGATCCGTAGCCTTCAAGTGCCTGAAGGATCTCGTTCGCTGTGAGGGCACCGTCGCGAAGGTCTGCGACGGAAAGGGCGGCTACAAGAGCTCGGTCGACTGCGCCAAGCACGGTCAGCCATGCGTCAACTCGCGCTTCAGCACGAGCGGCACCCGGCTCACGCTCGGCTGCGTGCAGTGTGTTCCGGGCGAAGCGAGCTGCGCCGATGGCCAAGCCAAGCTCTGCCGCGAGGACGGCTCGGGCTTCGACGGGTTCGACTGCGACCCGATGCAGGGCATGACCTGTGAGCCCGATGGCTGCAAGGGCGTGTGCGCGCCGCCCGAGGTCACGACCAGCTACATCGGTTGCGACTACTACCCCACGGTCACGCTCAACCCGGTCTGGAGCGGGTTCGATTTCGCGATCGCGGTCTCGAACGCGAGCGATCAACCGGCCGACGTGATCGTCACGCGCGGCGACGCGACCGTGCGCATGCTGACGATCGCGGTCGATGCGCTCGAGATCATCAAGCTCGACTGGGTCGCAGAGCTCAAGGGCGGAGACCAGGACGCGTGTCAGGTCCCGCCCGAGCCCGGCGACAGCCGCGTCGTGAAACAGGGCGCCTACCGCTTGC
>JBIOJD010000246.1:0-6108 GCA_044450485.1 Polyangiales bacterium
ACCATGCTCAAGAACCCGACCGTCAGATACGGCGCGTCCAGGGCCTCCATGCCGCCGAACTTCTGGATGTCCTCGGTCGCCTCTTCCTGCACCACGTCGACGATGTCGTCGACGGTGACGATGCCCTTGATCCGATTCTCCGAATCGACGACCGGAATCGCGTACAGGTCCTGCTGCGCGACCACGCGGCTCACGGACTCCTGATCCTGATCCTCGCGCACCGTGAGCACTTCGGTGTGCATCACGTCGCGCACGCGCTTCTCCGACGTCGCCGCAAACAGCTCGCGAAACGACACCACGCCGAGCAAGCGTTGCTGCTCGTCGAGCACGTACACGTAGTAGATGGTCTCGAGCCGCTCGCGCGCTTGCTTGCGCAGGTAGGCGATGGCCTCGTCGACCATCATGTCGGGTCGCAGCCGCGCATAGCGCGGATTCATCAGGCCGCCGGCGGCGTCCTCGGCATAGGCCAGCAGCGCCTTGACCTCTTTGCGCGTGGGGTCGTCGAGCAGCGCCAACAAACGCTCGCGCTCCTCGATCGGTGCCTCCTGCACCAAGTCCGCCGCGTCGTCGGGTGGGAGTAAGCGCATCCACGAGCGCTGCTCCTCTGCGGGCAGCAACAGCAGCAGCTCGGCGTGATCGCGTGCCGGGAGCTCCAAGAAGAAGTCCTCGGACTCGGACCGCGACAACAGCTTGAAGCCCACCGCGCGGTCGTCGCGCGAGAGGATCTGCCACGCGTCGCGCAACTCGCCGGGCGTGAGCCCTTCGTTCAACGGCGGCGCTTGCGACGGCCTCATCCCGCCGCATGGTGGCTACAAGCCAAGTGACCGCGCAAGCGAATTTACCCGCTCGAACGGGCAACCGCGCGGCTGAACGTCGAGCTCGCTTGCGGCGGCCTCAAGCCGCTTGCAGGAGCTGACACGACACCCCGAGGAAGAGAGCCCGCATCGCGTCCTCTTCGTCGAGCCCCGACTGCCGGCAGCAGCGCGCGAACAATGCGCCGACCGTGCTCTCGCCGCGCGCCTGGGTGAGCACCCAGCGCCACGAGTCGGGCATCTGGTAGGCGCTGATCGGCGCGGGCGGCTCGATGGAGGGTCGCACCACGGTCTCCCACATCGGCGAAAGACCCGCCTCGAGCTCCGACGGGTGGAGCTGCAGCGCCGCGTCGCGCATCAGAACCTGCGCGTCTTGCTCGATCGGGAACGTCTCCTCGCGGCTCTCGGCCGCGCGCACGTAACGGTACTCGCCGCCGCGCCAGCGGAAGGCCTCGAGGTAGCGCTCGCGCACTTGCGCTGCCACCGCTCGGTAGAGCTGCACGGGGCGCAGCACGCCGAGGGCGACCAGCGCGTCGCCCAGCCGTCCATCGTGCTGGGGCATGAGCGCAAGTCCCATGTCGACCTCCATCGACAAGCAGTGCTCGCGCTCCACCAGGTACGTGCCGAGCATTTCCCGGCGCTGGGTCGACGCGACGAAGTCGGGCCGGCCGTCGACGAAGTAGATCTTCTTGCGCCGGCTGCCGTCTCGCAGGTGAAGCATCCCGGTCTCGCGGTTGGCCGCGAGGCCGTGGATCAGCGGCAGCAGCATGGCCGCATTCAGCTCTCCGGTACGCCCTGGCGAGCTGATCTCGTGGTCGTCCCACTGCAGGGCCGGCGTGGCGAAGATGCGCGACAGCTCAGGCAGCTCGCATGCGAGCACGGCGTCGGCGCGGTCCTTGACCACCGGAGTGCGCGCCTCGATCACGCCCGTCGTGGCCAAGCGCACGAGCTCGGGAAACGGCACCGGCTGCTGTCGCTCGCCCGCGAGCAACGGACGGTACTGCGTCCGCGGCGCGAGCGTGACGCTCTCCTTGACCTGCACGTGCGGCGCGGGATCGGTCACGCTGTCGAGCTGCACGAGCCCGGTCGGCCTGGCACCTGCTTCGGGCGCCGCATCGGCCGCGTCGTCGACCGGCACGATCTCGTAGCGCTGCAGCAAGGCCGCCACCCGCTCGGCGCCGGCGGTGGCCATGTTGCGGCGAGCCATGATGGCCTCGAGCCGCTCCGCGAACATGCGGGCGTCGGGTCGATCGCCCGGCGCCTCGCGCAAGGCCGCGAGCAACACCTCACGGACATCCGAGGGAATGCGCCGCCGCGTCCGCGCGAGCACGCCCAGGTCGACCTGGCGGATCCGCAGCAGCACCTCGAGGTCGGTTCCCTGCGCGAACAGCGTCTCGCCGAGCAGCATCTCGCAGAGCACGATCGCCAAGGTGAAGACGTCGCTCTTGTCGCTCAGCGGCTCGCCATTGACCTGTTCCGGGGACATGTACCCGATCTTGCCGCGTAGGTTGCGGTCGGCCGTGTGCCGCTCCCGCTGCCGGGTGCACGCGATGCCGAAGTCCGCGAGCTTGAGATGCCCGTGGCGCGTGAGCAGCAGGTTGCCGGGGCTGACGTCGCGATGCACGAGATGCAGCGGCACGCCTGCCGCGTCGCGCAAGCGGTGCGCATAGGCCAGGGCACGCGCGGCCTGCGCGGTCAGGTGCAGCGCCGCGTCGAGCGGCACGGCGTCTCCGCGCAGCGCGAGCACTCGCAAGGCACGCGCGACGCTCGTGCCTTCCACCAGCTCCATGGCCAGGAACAGCTCCCCCTCGTCTTCGCCGAAGTCGAAGACCTGCACGATGTTCGGATGCTCGAGCTGTCCAGCGAGCGCGGCCTCCTCCGTGAACATCCGCACGTACGTGGGGTCCGCGACAACCTGTGGAAGGATTCGCTTGAGCGCGACGCGTTTGCGGAAGCCGTGCGGGCCCGAGCGCTGAGCCTCGAACACCTCGGCCATGCCGCCGATGCCGAGACGCTCTCCGAGCACGTAACCGCCGATGCGCTCGGGTGCGCGTCGCTTGGGCTTCTGAGACTCCGACTCGCTCAACGGGCCTCCGGGTCAGAACAGAGCATCGCGTATCGCGTCAGGATGCAAAGGGACAGCAAGCCAGGAACTCGAACACCGAGTCGCGCCATCGCGTCGACACCAGAGTCCATGATTAGTGTACTATTACAGTTATAAAAGTCTATCGGCCCGGCCTCACGATTTCGGCCGCCAGCTCCCGCGAGTGGCCACTCGCGAATCGGCCCAGAGTGGTGTACGGTCCTTGCTCATCGGTGGGCCGGGTCTGGGTATGACTCCATAGGCTGTCGCTGGGTCGGTGAAGTACCGACGAGCCGGGTGGAGTGGGACGGAAAGTCTAATGCCGGAGCGAATGCGCATGATTAGAGCAGTCTTGGTAACCATGGTGGCGTTTGGGATGGCCGGCGCCGGTTGCGGCGGAAAGATACCGAATTGCCCGGCGGTTGAAGGCACCTACTTGCCTGAGTACCGGCCGCTCTCGGGCTCTTGCGGCCCGATCAGCAACCCCTTCGCGGTCCCCATCGACGGCGGCCACAAGGGCGTCAACATGATCATCACGAACCTGCCCAACGGACGCGTGTCCACGGACATCGTGATGAAGGGCTGCTCGATGCGGGTGACCCAGACCGTGCAAGACGCGGCTGGCCAGCCCGCCTCCACACTCGACGGCGACCCGATCTACGTGCAGAACGAGAACGAGCTCTCCGGAACCGTGAGCTTCATGCAGTTCGATCCCACCACGGGCAGCGTCGCCTGCAGCGGGATGTACGAGGCGCGCTTCACCAAACAGAGCAGCCCGGTCGGCGGCGCGCTGGGACACTAGCCGTCCAGCTCAGGCCGTTCAGGGCGTAAGCTTCGTCACCGAATGCCGCCGCCCAAGCTGAAGCTCGCCCATTTGCCGACCCCGCTGTTCCGAAGCGACGCGCTCGACGCGCTCGTCGGGACCGAGCTGTGGGTCAAGCGCGACGACATGAGCGCAGGGCCCGCGGCCGGCAACAAGATCCGTAAGCTCGAGTACCTGCTGGCTGAGGCCCAAGCGCAGCGGGCGACCGTGGTGATCACGTGCGGCGGCCTGCAGTCCAACCACGCCCGCGCCACCGCGATCCTCGCGCGCCAGCTCGGCCTGCGCAGCGTGCTCCTGTTGCGGTGCCCGCAACCGCAACCTCCGCCGGCGTTCGACGCCGGGAACGCCTTCCTCGATGCGCTGGTCGGCGCCGAGATCCGCCCCATCAGCAAGCAGCAGTACGCGCAGCGCACCGAGCTCATGCACGGAGTGTCCGGGGAGCTCGCCCGGCGAGGCGAGCGCCCCTATGTGATTCCCGAAGGTGGCTCGTGTGGGCTCGGCGCTCTCGGTTACGTCGATGCCATGGCAGAGCTACGCGAGCAGCTCGATCGCAAGGAGCTGGGCGCGCCCGCACGCTTCGACGCGATCGTTCACGCATGCGGCTCGGGCGGCACTGCGGCCGGCGTTGCGCTCGGGGCAGCGCTCCACGAAGTGGCCGACCGCACGCTGGCGATCGCGGTCTGCGATGATCGCCATTACTTCGAGCGCGTCACCGCCGCGCTGGTCACCGAAGCGCGCGCCCTACTCGGAACCGCGACTTCTGCCTGCGCGCTCGAGATCATCGACCGCTACAAAGGCCCCGCGTATGGCGTCCCAACGGACGAGCAGGCCCAGTTCATCGTCAGTGTGGCGCGGGCCTGCGGTCTGGTGCTCGACCCCGTGTACACGGGCAAGGCGCTCTATGCGCTGGCGCAGATCGACCCCAAGCCCCGGCGCGCGTTGTTCATCCACACTGGAGGGCTGCCCGGGCTCCTCGCGGAATCGCGTGATTTCACTCGATTTTTGTGAGCCTACCAGCGCGGTTCCCGCGCGGCCCGAGCTGACACTGGCCCACATTATCTGAAAGCTCAAATTCCGTTATGACAGTCGGTTTGCAGTCTGACCCTATTGCGATGCCTCAACGCTCGCTTGTACGCTGAAACACATGGCAGCCGGCCGTTTCAAGGTCTGCCGCAAGGCAGCCGATCGACTCGATGTTGAGCTCGCAGGTGAGCTCGTAGAGGACGTCATCGTCGCCTGCGAGGCCGAGGTCCGCGCCCAGCTCTGCGTCGTGAAGCAAGGCGGAGTCCGAATCGCGATCGATCTCCTCGGCCTCGAGAGCTACAGCCTGACCGCCCGCGATCAGCTGGTGGCGCTGCAGCGCTTCCTCGGCGAGCGAGCGGGGCAAACAGCGTTCCTCGTGGGCTCGAGCGCGAGCCGCGGCCTGGCGTTGTGGATCACGCACATGGTCGAGGGCCAAGTGATCAAGAGCTTCAACCGATGCGACGACGCCGCGAGCTGGCTCAGCGGCGGCAACCTCGGCCCGAGCACTGGTGTCAGGTCGGTGCTTCGCGCACGCGATCCGCAGTCTGCGCGACCTCGCCGGCGCACGGCCGGCTGAGAGCCCCCGCGTCAGATGCCCGAAGGTGCGGTCGAGCCGTCACCGCCGTCGAGGTGCGCGACGCAGTTGAGCACGCTCACGGCGTGGGGCGGGTTCACGTCGCAGATCGTCACGCTGGTGTTGCCCCAGCGCTCGGGCACGCCAATGCCCGCTGGCAACTGCAAGAACTGACGTGCGATGGAGCGACAGACGAGCCCGTGCGTGACCACGACCAGATCCGACGCGGCGAGCGCCGCGTGCGCGCGCACGCGAGCCCACGCCTCGGCCACGCGCGCGTCGAACTCGGCCCAGGTCTCACCGCCGGGTGGCGCATAGTCCGGCGCGAAGATGTCCTGTCCGACCTCGGCATAGGCGCGTCCGCGCAGCCGCCCGAAGTTGCGTTCCTGCAGCAAGTCGAGCAGCTCGAGCCGAGCGCCCGTCGCCTCCACGACGGCGTCCGCCGTCATGCGAGCGCGCGGGAAGTCGCTCGAGAGCACGCGCTTCACGCCGCGCTCCGCGAGCCGCGTGCCCACGCGCTCCGCTTGTTCCATGCCCCGCTTGCTCAAAGGCGTGTCGGCCGGCTGGACGACGCGCGCGACGTTGAGATCGGTCTGACCGTGTCGAACCAAGATGATCATGAGCAGGCGGAGCGTAGCAAGCACGCGTCCGCGCCGGAAGCAGCGGCGTTAGCGCGGTGAACCGGACGTGCTATCCCTCGGGCGTCATGATCGCGATCGTCGACTATGGCGCGGGCAACCTACGCAGCGTGAAGCGCGCGTGCGATGCGGTCGGGATCGAGTCGGCGCTGACC
>JBIOJD010000247.1:0-6067 GCA_044450485.1 Polyangiales bacterium
ACGCGCGGCGGCGCTGGCGCCGGCGCGCGTCGAGCATGGAGCGCGCAGACGCGTCAGCGGGCTGCAGGTGCTGGCTCTCGGCGGCGCTCTCGCCGCGGCCGTCGCGCTCGGGCTGTGGGCACAGTCGGCGCGGCCGAATGCAGCACGCCCGACGCTGGCCGCAAAGCCGGCGAAGAGCGGCGCTGTAGCGAGCGCACCGATCGCTGCGGCAAGCCCTGTGAGCGGACCAGAGGACGAAGAGCCCGACCCCGACGGCGAGCACGTGGCTGCGTCATCGGCGCCGCAACCCGAGGATGGTGTGCTTCACGCGCCCGAGGGTGCGACCGTAATTCTGGCGCACGCCGAAGTCGAGCTGCGGCCCGGCACCGAAGCGCGCTGGGATCGCGGGCAGCGCACGCTGGTGCTTTCGCGCGGCAGCGTGCTCGCCGACGTCGACCCGAGCGCGCACGAGCGCTTCACCGTGAAGACACCGGGCTTCGAGGTGGTGGTGCTGGGCACGCGCTTCGAGGTCACGCTCGAAGGCGTGTCCGTGCTGCGCGGTCGAGTGCGCGTGCTCGCATCTGACGGGCGCGTGCTGGCGCAAGCGCTCGGTCCGGGCGAACGCTTTGCGCTCGGCCAAGAGACTGCGCCGGCGCCTACGCCGGAGAGCACGCTCCGGCAAAACAAGAGCCCGAACGCCCCGCAGGCCTCGTCCAGCGTACACGCCGACAGCGCAAGGCCACTGCTCGAGCGCGCCCGTACGGCGCTCGCCGAAAGGCAAGTGGACCGCGCGAGCGCGCTGGTCGAGGACGCGTTGCGACTCGCCCCGCCACCGCCCGACCGGGCCGAAGCGCTCACGCTGCGCGCGGAGTGCGCGCTCGTGGCCGGCAAGTGGGGCAATGCAATTTCCGGCTACCTGCAGGTCGCAGATTCGTTCGCCGAGCTCCGCGCCGGGGAGAACGCCCTGTTCGCGGCAGCGCGTTTGCAACAAACGCGCGGGCAGCGGGCAGCCGCCGCTCGCAGCTTCGAACGCTATCTCGCGCGCTATCCCTCCGGTCGCTTCGCGAAGGAAGCAACCACACACCTCCGTGAGCTGCGGGCTGAGAGCTTGCGCGGGCCATGACACGTCTGGCCTGGCTGCTGCTCGCCCTCGCCGTGGCTTCGTGCGGCGACCACACCACGAACCTGGTGACGGATCCGCTGGTCGGCCGAGACGCGGGCACCGCGCGCGACGCGAGCACCACGCGCGCCATGAACGACGCGGCGATGAAGTCAGCGGTGGACGCATCTGCCCCCCTCACGGGTCCACGCGTCCCGACGCAGTGCGGAGACCATGTGTGCGCGTGCGACAACGGCCGCGACGACGATGGCGATGGGCTCGTCGACGGGCTCGACCCCGAGTGCACGGGTCCGTTCGACGACGACGAGAGCACCTTTGCGACCGGCGCGCCCGCCCCTCCGGGGGCGCGCTGTCGGGACTGCTTCTGGGATAACAACGCGGGCAGCGGCAACGACGACTGTCGCTACCCGAGCGAGTGCCTGTCGGGAGGCTCACCTACCGGCAAGGGCGGAAACTGCGCGAGCTGCGACCCGAGCCAGAAGTGCGTGGACACCTGCGGCAGCCGCACGCCGAACGGCTGCGATTGCTTCGGTTGCTGCGAGATCCATCGCAGTGACGGCAGCCGCGTGCTGGTCGAGCTCAGCGACACCTGCTCGCTCCAGAAGCTCGACGACACCGCCGCATGCCCGCGCTGCGTGCAGAGCTCCGGCTGCCGCAACGACTGCGGCCCGTGCGAGCTGTGCCCAGGCCGTTCGGCGAGCGATCTCGCGCCCGAGTGCGCGACCGCGCAGCCGCCCGGAACGCCGCTGCCGTACACGTGCAACCCGGGCCAGCAGGTCTGCGGCCCGAGCGCGCCGTGCCCCGCGGGCACCTACTGCCAGCAGGGCTGTTGCTTGTACGCCGTGCAGTGAACGAGCGGCAGCGGCACGGCCCGCGGTGACCTCACGCCCGAGCGAGCGGCGTCAGCACTTCAGGCGTGCGGTGTTGTTCACGAAGTCGAGGCCCGGAATCGGCATGCCCAGGATCTTCCACATCGTGGTCCACGCCGTGATGTAGAGCGTCTTGCCGTCGTCGCCGAAGGTGCAGTTGGTGACGCCTTGGCTCGATGTGATCGGGATCAGCTTGACCATCGAACCGTCGGGCCGCAGCACCTGCAGCCCCGCCTTCACGCCGACGTAAAGATTGCCGGCGGCGTCGACGCAGAGGCTGTCCGGGTTGGTCAGACCCGTGGCGAGCGGCTTCCCCTTGGTCACCGAACCGTCAACGGCGACGCTGAATGTCCAGACCGTGCCTTCGCCGAATCCATCGACGTACAGAGTCTTCTCGTCCGGTGACAGCTCGATGCCGTTGGGGCCGCTCACTGTGCCGCCGTTCTTGAGCACCATCGTGCCGGGCGGGATCTGATACACCGGCAATTGGGCGTTGTAGCCGAGCGCGGTGCCGATCGGGTAGAAGTCTCCGTCGGTGAAATAGATCGTGCCGTCTGAACGCACGACCACGTCGTCGGGCGTGTGCAACAACGAGCCGGGTGGATCGATCCGCTGGACCATCCCGCTCTTGGTGCGACGCGCGACGTGACCGGGCGCACCGCCCATCTGTGCGAGGATCAACGAGCCGTCGGTGGGGTCGAAGGCAATGCCGTTGGCATTGCTGGTGTTGGTCATGAACTCGGTCTGCTGGCCAGTACTGCTGAGCGCGAAGATCTTGCTCGCGTTCACGTCGACGAAGAGCAACTGGTGCCCGCACGGATCCCACAGCGGTCCTTCGGCGAGCGTGACCGGGGTCGTGAGCATGACTTGCGTCGGGACGCCGATCGCGGCCGCGTCGAGCATCGGATAGGTGACGGGACCCGTGGTCCCGCCGCTGCCTGAGCCGCCGCCTGGCTGTCCTCCGATGCCCGAGCCAGCGATGCCCATGCCGACACCGCCCGCTCCGCCCTGCGCAAACGACATGCCGGCCACACCGCCACCGGTGCCGCCCTGCACGCCTGCGCCAGCGCCCTGCGAGCCGCCCGCGCCGATTGCAACGTTGCCCTTGCCACCCGTTCCGCCAGTCGCTTGACCTTGCGGCGAAGGCTGTCCCGAAGATCCGCTCGAGCGACTGCCCGAGGAAACGTCCGTTTCACTTGCGCAGCCAAGCCACGTCAACGCGAACAGCAACGCGAAACTGTATCCTACCGGACCGTGGAGCTCACACGATCGAAGCGGTGTACTCATGTCCGCTCAACTCCGTCTGTGCTAGCGACCTGACACGCTGCCTTCTCACCCGCTCTTGCCATACCACGCGAAGCGGGCAGGCTCTAGCTTGCAAGCGCAGCACGAGACAAGCCTGTGCGCTCTGAGCGCCGAGGATAGACAGACGCGTATCGACACCGCTTGGTGCTACGCGCCGCACTTCAAGCGGGCGGTGTTCGCGACGAAATCGAGGCCGGGAATCGGCATTCCTTCGACCTTCCAGACGTTGGTCCAAGCCGTGATGTACAGGGTCTTGCCGTCGTCGTCGCCGAAGGTGCAGTTGGTGACCGGGGAGCCGATCGGAATCAGTGCAACCTTCGAGCCATCGGGCCGCAAGACTTGCAGCCCGGTCGACACACCCACGTAGAGGTTCCCGGCCGCGTCGAGGCACAGGCTATCGGGGCTGGCCAATCCACTGACGAGCGCGTCACCCTTCGTGAGCGAGCCGTCCGAAGCCACGTCGAACTCGACCACCTGGCCACCGAAATACGCGTCGACGTAGAGCGTTCTCTCGTCAGGTGAGAGCTCGATCCCGTTCGGGCCAGCCACCGTGCCGCCGTTGACGAGCATGCTCGCATCCTTCGGGATCTCGTAGACCGGCAGCGGCGACAGGTTCAGTGACCCGATCGGCGGAAACTCGCCGTCGCTGA
The DNA here is from genome assembly GCA_044450485.1 of Polyangiales bacterium. Taxonomy (GTDB): domain Bacteria; phylum Myxococcota_A; class Polyangia; order Polyangiales; family JAFGIB01; genus CAVZVA01. Next base: position 3,924 of record JBIOJD010000247.1, read on the forward strand.
AGTAAATGGTTCCGTCGGAGCGCACGATCACATCGTCCGGCGTGTGTAGCATCGAGCCGTCCGGATCGACTTGATGGACCGTGCCGTCCTTGTCCCGCCGCATCACGTGGCCCGGATTGCCGCCCATCTGCGCCATGACCAGCGAGCCGTCGGTGGGGTCGAACGCGATGCCGTTGGCGTTCTTCGTGTCGGTCATGAACTCGCTCAGCTCACCGTCGCTGCCGAGCGCGTAGATCACGCTCGCAGTCACGTCGACGAACAACAGCCGGTGCTCGCACGGATCCCAGAGCGGCCCTTCCGCGAGCGTGAGCGTCTTCGAGAGTGCGAGCTTGACCGGGGCGCCGATCTGCGCCGCGTCGAGCATGTCGTAGCTCACGCTCGTAGGCGCTGCCCCGTCCGTGCCGGCGTCCTTTGCCGCCGTCGGTTTGATCGCGCTGGCGTGGACGTTCTTGGACGACCTCTTGCTCGCGCTCGAAGCGCCCGTCGTACCCGAAGCTGCATCCGACCCGCAACCCGGCCCCGCGAGCAGAAGGAAGGTCAGCGCGAGCCCCGCGGAAATTCGACCTGCGATCTGCCTGCTTGCTGTCGTGGTCCTGTCCCTCATATCACCAGTCTCTCCTCCGCCCTGAGCACCCGGCGGCCGTGTCAAGATTGACCTTGCGGGTGGCTGCGACGCAAGCCCGCGTCGCGCACCTGCTGCTCGAGATTTCGAAAGCGCTGCGCAAGCGCGCGCACGAGCGCCCCGGCCCAGCCCTCGAGCCCGAGCCCCTCCGTCATCGTCGCCTTGTCGAGCACGAGCACCGTCACCGGATCGAGCGCTTCGACGCTTGCCGCGCGCGGCTCGTCGAGCAGCAACGCCATCTCGCCGAACACGTCGCCAGGCTCCATCACCGACAACGTCTCCTGTTGGCCGTCGACCACGCGATACGCGCGACAGCGCCCGCCGACGATCATGTACGCGGTGTCGCCCTCGTCGCCCTCGCGCATGATGATCGAGCCCGCGCCAAACATCTTGCGCGGCAAGTGTAGACCTCCCATCAAGAAGGCCCGCACCTCGCGCTGCAGCTCGGGCACGCTCTGGTAGCGCTTGCGCGGATCCGGATCGGTCGCGGTCCCGATGATGTTGCGCAAGCGCTTCGACAGCCCGAGCCCCAACGAGACCCGCTCGATCGGCACGATCTCGCCCTTCTCTGCGCGCTTGAGCAAGACGTTGTAGTCCGGATCGTCGCCGTAGGGTCGCTGGCCGCTCGCGATCTCGTAGAGCAGCGCGCCGAGCCCGAACACGTCCGCGCGCTCGTCCATCAGCGCCGGATTGCCGCGCGCTTGCTCGGGCGCCATGTAGTCCGGCGTGCCGACCGGGCCCGGCGCGTTCATCTGCGCGCCCGAGCCCGACGCCGGCTGGGTCTTGCTCAAGCGCGACAGCCCCCAGTCCATCAAGTAGACCTGGCCGAACTCGCCGACCATCACGTTCTCGGGCTTGAGATCGCGGTGGATCACGCCACGGTGGTGCGCGTACGCGACCGCATCGCAGATCTTGAGGAAGATCTCGAGCCCGTGCTCGAGCCGCTCCGTCGAGCCCACGGGCCGCTCGTGCAGCCAGCGGTTGAAGCTCACGCCCTGCACGAGCTTCATCGTGAAATACGGAATGCGGTTGTCGTCCACCCTCAGCTCGTGCACGGGCACGATGTTCGGGTGCTCGAGCTGGCCCGTGATCTGCGCTTCGGCAATGAACCCGTCCTTGTAGAAGCCGACGCCGGCCAGGTTCTTGTCGAGCCGCTTGAGCGCGACCCTGCGCAACAGGTTCTTGTCGACGGCCAGGTGCACGTGCCCCATGCCGCCGCGACCGATCTCGCGCTGCAGCACGAGGTGAGGCGGCGTCGGGATCATCTCGGAAGCCACGACCTCCGGCCGCAGCTCGGTCGGCGCGGACACGGGGATCGACTCGATCACGCGCACGGGCTGCTCGACGGGTTGTTGCGAGTCCTTGCTGCTCACGCGTCCCTCCACGGGCGCTCGCGGCGCCGCGGCGACAGCCTACCGAAAACCCGACCCGCCGTCGCCGGACGCCTGTGCCGAGACGAAGCAGCGCAACTCGTGGTGGCTCGCCTAGGTCGCGCGAGCGCCAGCGAGCCCCGCGTGGGGTG
>JBIOJD010000248.1:0-6064 GCA_044450485.1 Polyangiales bacterium
CCGCAGTTTCTCGATCCGAACGACCCGCTGGCAATGCAGGGGATGAACCTGCGCTGTCATTACAACAAGAAGGCACTCTATCCCGTCGAGCGCTATGTCAACGGCCTGCACGCCTTGCGCCCAGGCAACGAGGACTTGGTGGTGTTCGCCGCCATCACGGGGGTCCCGCCCGACCTGGTCGACGCAAAGGCGCTCAGCAAGGTCGACTTCACGAACGCGCAGCAGCGGGACGCCTTCTACCAGCGCTTGTTGAACGACTCGCGAATGCGAGAGGTCGTGGTCGACCACGGCACCGCCGATTTCAGCGATGACACGCTCGAGCATTCGTGCATGAGCTCGGGCGGGACGGCCGATCCACCGATCCGAATCGTGCAAGCCGCCAAGGGGTTTGGTGCCGGTGGGATCGTCCAGTCGATTTGCCAGGCCGATTTCACGCCGGCGCTCGACCTGATCGTGGAGAAGCTCGGCTCGCGCTTGGCCACGCGCTGCGCGATGCAGTAGCCCGAATCGGCTCCGCAGTAGTTACGGGTGCTGGGGCGGCCAAGCATGGGGGCATCCGATTGTGTTGGTGGCGGCCCCCGCGAGCTGCTGCCATACTGCGCTGCCGACCGAACCCGGGGAGGGATCGTCATGCAACTCGCCACCGAACGCACGAACAAGAGCCCGGCCGTCGCCACGCGCACCGAGCCAGAGACCAGCACCTTGCAAGCGGCCTTCGAGCGCTTGAAAGCCGCGTATCGCAAGGACCCGATGCCTAGCCACGAGCAGCGCATCGCGTGGCTCGACGCGCTCTTGCGCGTGGTGCGCAAGAACCGCAAGCAGATCGCCGACACGATCAGCGCGGACTTCGGCAACCGGTCGTTTCACGAGACGCAGGTCGCCGAGATCTTCACGCTGATCACGGGTCTGCGTCACACCAAGAAGCACCTCAAGAGCTGGATGAAGCCCAAGTCGCGGCACGTGATGCTGGCGATGCGGCCGGGCAGCGCCAAGGTCTGTTACCAGCCGCTCGGCGTGGTCGGCGTGATCGCTCCGTGGAACTATCCGTTCCAGCTTGCCGTGGGCCCCGTGGCTGCCGCGCTCGCCGCCGGCAACCGCGTGCTGCTCAAGCCGTCCGAGTATACGCCGAAGACCTCGGAGCTGATCGCGCGCCTGCTCTCCGAAGCGTTGCCGGACGACGTGGTGCAGGTCGTCACCGGAGGCCCGGAGCTCGGCGCGAGCTTCAGCCGCCTTCCCTTCGACCACCTGTTGTTCACCGGCTCGACCCACGTCGGTCGCATCGTGATGCGCGCGGCCGCGGAGAACCTCACCCCCGTGACGCTCGAGCTCGGCGGCAAGTCGCCCGCGGTGGTCCACGAGAGCTTCCCGACTGCGCGCGCCGCGCAGCGCGTGGCCTCGGGCAAGTGGTTCAACGCCGGCCAGACCTGCATCGCGCCCGACTACTTGATGGTGCCCGAGAGCCAGCTCGACAGCATGGTCGCGGAGCTGCAGAAGGCCATCGCCCATTCTTTCCCAACACTGGGCGAGAACCGCGACTACACCTCGGTCGTGAACGACAAGCACTATGCACGGCTTGTCGATCTCGTCAAAGACGCCGAGGCGCGGGGCGCGCGCAAGGTCGAGCTCAATCCCGCAGGCGAGTCGCTCGCAGCAGACGGGCGCAAGCTCGTGCCCACGTTGCTGTTGAACGTCAACGACGAGATGCGCGTGATGCAGGAAGAGATCTTCGGCCCGGTGTTGCCGATCCTCACCTACCGCACGGTCGACGAAGCGATCGAGTACATCAACGCGCACCCGCGGCCGCTCGCGCTCTACTACTTCGACTTCGACAAGGCACGCGCTCAGCAAGTGCTCGAGCGAACGGTGTCGGGTGGGGCGACGGTCAACGACACGCTGATCCACTTCGCGATCGACGACTTACCCTTCGGCGGCGTGGGCCCGAGCGGCATCGGCTCGTATCACGGGATCGAAGGCTTCGAGACCTTCTCGCACAAAAAGGGCGTGTTCCAGCAAGCCAAGCTCAACGCCGCCGCCAGCATGGGCCCGCCCTACGCCCCCCGCGTGGACAAGATGCTCGACTTGCTGATCGGGAAGTAGCGCGGCTCAGGCCGAGAGCGCTTCGCGTAGCTTCAGCTTGGCGCGGGACTCTAGCTGGCGGACGCGCTCGCGGCTGACGCCGAGGCGCTTGCCGATCTGTTCGAGGGTCTCGGGCTCGTCGATGGCCATGCGCGCCCAGACGATGCGGCGCTCGCGTTCGGACAGCGCGGACAGCGCGTGCTTCACGCGCGCGCTCGCGTGCGCGGCGGACTCGTGGCGCAGGGCGACGCTCTCGGGGTCCGGGCACTCGTCGCGCAGCTTCTCGCGCGCCGGCACTCCGGAGGCCGGTGCCGTGTCCAGCGACTGATCGCCGTGCGAGAGCAGCGGCCACAACAGCATGCAGCGCGACTGGGGCATACCGCTGCGCTCGGCGAGCTGTTCGGCGCTTTCGACGTTCGTGGTGCGGAACGCGCGCAGCGCGCGGCGCTCGGTGCGCGTGGTGCCGAGGCGGACGATGCGGTAGCCGCGCACCACGTAGTCGCGCAGCTCGGCGCGGATCCAATAGCTCGCATAGGCCTTGAGCGAGCACGCGAGCGTGGGATCGAAGCGCCGCGCGGCCTTGAGCAGACCGATGCTGCCTTCCTGCACGAGATCATCGCAAGGCACGCCCCAGCGCCGGTACTCGGCCGCGATCGCCACGACGTGTCTGAGGTTACATTCGATCAAGCGGGCTCCAGCCCGCTCGTCGCCTGCGCGCCACGCGCTGGCGAGCGCCGCCTCTTGCTCGCTGCTCAAGCTCTCGTGTTGCGCCGCGCGCGCGCGGTACCGAGCCCAACCTTCGTCGGCCACGTAGGTGCCCATGGTTGGGTCCCCCATGCACGCTGCGTGCCGCTCGATTTGCTCCGCGTTTACGCCGCTTTCTGTCGGCAGAAGGCCGCGGTGCGACAATTTGCCGCGGCGGGCTTGCGCGCCCCTAGCCGACGCGCGGCGAGGGTGGCGGTCTCGGCTCAGGGCCCGTGGTCGAGAGCCTTGATCCGGTCCTGGCCGCGCTCTGCCGCCGCCGGGTCCTTGGCCTTGATCGCGTCGACGTAGCGCTTGTAAGTCGCGACGGCTTCGGGATTGTTGCCGAGCTTCTCGTAGCAGTTCGCCAGGTCGTAGAGCATCGCGGCGTCGTTCAGATCCTTGGCCAACACCGCCTGGTAGTGCGGGATCGCGTCCTTCCAGCGCTCCGCCCCGCGCAGCGTGATCGCCATGTTGCGGTGCAGCTCCACGTCCGCCGGCTTCAGCTCGAGCGCGTGCTGCAAGTGCGCGATCGCTTCTTCGTAACGACGCAGCTGTCGCAACGCGACCGCGAGGTTGTTGAGGAGGTCCGGGTCGTCGGGCTTGCGCTTCACCGCGTCATCCATGACCTTGACCGCTTCTTCGTTCTTGTTGAGCTTGCGCAGCACGAGGCCGAGGTTCGCGATGCTCTGCAAGTCGTCCTTGTCGAGCTCGATCGCCTTGCGCAAACGGTCCGCGGCTTGTTCGTACTTCTTGAGCCGGATCAGCACGGCGCCTGCGAGCGCATACCCTTGCTGCTCCTTGGGCGAGAGCGTGATGACCTTGTCGAACGCTTCGAGCGCGGCGTCCATGTGGCCCTGCTTGCGCTCGATGCCGCCGAGGGTGAGCCACGCGGCGGCGTAGCCCGGCCGCAAGCGCACCGCCTCGTGCACCTCGCGCGCCGCTGCGACGAAGTCACCTCGCCGTTCGTAGTTGAGGCCCATGCGGTAATGGCCCTCGATCTCGTCGGCAAACGCCGAGCTGGCGAAGAGCCCGAGCAACGCCAACGACAGCGCCGAGAGTCGACCCGCTTTTGACCATGGCATGAGCACGCTCCTGTTCTATCCGGACGGCCTGGCTCGGAGCCGGATTCTACAGCAAGGCGGTCCTCGTGGGGTTTCGCGTGTCGGTACGGCGCGCGGCCACAACCATGGCCATATTTGGGGGGCCGTGGTATCTCCGCCAGCGTGAAGCGACGGCGTTTGGGCAAGACCGGTTTGAGCGTGTCCGAGATCTGCTTGGGCACGATGACGTTCGGCAACATGGCAGACGAGGCGGCGTCGATCGCCATCCTCGACAAGGCGTTCTCCGCCGGGATCGACTTTCTCGACGCCGCCGAGCTGTATCCAGTGCCGCCCAACGCCGAGTGGGCTGGGCGCACCGAGCGCATCGTCGGCAAGTGGCTGAAGGGTCGGGCGCGCGACTCGGTTGTGATCGCGACCAAGGTCGCAGGTCCCGGCGGCGGGTGGTTCGTGCCGCCCGTGCGCGGCGGGCGCACGGCGCTCGATCGCCACCACATCGAGCGCGCTGTGGACGCCAGCCTCACGCGCCTCGGCACCGACTACATCGATCTCTATCAGACGCACTGGCCCGAGCCCGACCTTCCCATCGACGCAACGCTCGAAGGGCTCGCGCGCGTGATCGAGGCCGGCAAAGTTCGCTACGTCGGCTGCAGCAACGAGAATGCCTACGGTCTCACGCAAGCGCTCTACGTGTCGAAGTACGAAGGGCTGCCGCGCTACGAGACGATCCAGAACAATTTCAGCTTGCTGAACCGCCGTTTCGACGACGAGCTCGCCAACGTGTGCCGGCGCGAGCACGTGAGCCTCTTGCCGTACAGCCCGATCGGCGGCGGTGTGCTCAGCGGCAAGTACCAGAACGGCGCGTGGCCGGAGCGCGCGCGCTTCAGCGGCTACCGTGCGGGTGGGCCGCGCACCGAGGTGATGACGCGGCGCTTCATCAACGACAAGACGCTCGGCACCACGGCGCGCGTGATGCAGCTCGCGGTCGAGCTCGGCGTGTCACCGGTCGCATTCTCGGTGGCTTGGACGTTGAGCCGCGACTACGTGGGCTCGACGATCGTGGGCGCGACGACGGTGGCGCAGCTCGACGAGCTGCTGAAGGGCGCGGAGGTCACGCTCCCTGCCGCCGCTCTCGAAGCCGTCGACAAAGTCTCGCGCGAGATCCTCTACCCGATGGGCTGACCTCTAGAAGTCCACCGGTTGGCTGAGCGCGAATTCGACGGCTTGCGAGATCTGGCTCGGGCGCAGACCGCGGAAATAGACGGTCCACACGCCGGACTCGAAGCGTCCCTGGCATTGACGCTCGTACCAGGGGCGAACGGGGTTGTCGCGCTTGGCGCGCCACAGCAGTGACCCATAGTCCGCGCACAGCGCGCTCCACAGGTCTTGCCCGATGCCTTCGCCTTGCGCCTCGCGCGTGACCGCGAACTTCGACAGGTAGCCGCCGAGCTCGCATCGCATCACGAGCGCGGCCCCGCGATAGTCTTCTTCGAGGTAAGCGTGCTCGAGCGGTCGTCCGAACAACGCTTCGTTCGCCGGTTTGCCGAAGCTCGCCTGCAGCAATGCGCGCAGGCGCTGCAGCTCGACGTTGCGGTACCCGTCGTGGCGCGTGATGACGGCGCCCTTGCGCATGAGCGTGCCCGCGCCCTTGACCGTGAACAGCTCGTGCAAGAGGTCGAGCGGCGAGGTGAGCGACACGAGCAGCCGGTGCGGGACCAGGTCGAAGATCAGACGCCGGCTGTCGTCGAGCAGCTGCCGCTGGCCCGCTTGCAGATCGGAGCGGCCGCGGAGCGCTTCGTACTCGGTGCTCAGGTTGACCACGCTGAGGCGTTCGCCGTGCGACGTGAGCCCGCCATGCGGGTGCAGGAAGATCAGCTTGTGGGTGTGAAGCGCCGAGAGCAGGGCTCCCAGTCGCTCGACGCGCTCGCCGCGACTGGCACCGTTGGCCACGAGCAGCGGAATCGCACCGCGTCGTGCAGCAGTCGCGATCTCCGCGTACGGTCCGGTCGCGTCCAGCGCCACACAGCTCACGCCTGCCCCGCCGAGCAGGTCGGTCAGCAGCTGCTGGTGCGCAGTCGCGCTCGCGGGCGCATCCAGGCCGAGCAACACCAGCGGGGTGAGATCGAGCGCGCGCAGAAACCTCAGGTCTACGGCCACGCGCTCGGCGTCGCGCTCGATCACCGCCG
>JBIOJD010000249.1:0-6062 GCA_044450485.1 Polyangiales bacterium
GCGTCACCGCCCTCCGATGCGCCCGTTGCTCCTCAGAGCAACCTTGATTGGGTTGCTCGCGGCAATTCCGGTCGCATCCATGCTTTACCCCTATTTTCGCGCTCGCCAGGACTTCCCCCTGACGCGCAGCGAGCAGGTGACGGCCGACTACGCGGGTCGGCTCGCGGACTTCGCTCAGGTCTACCGAGACAACAAAGCGCTGACGTTCATGCGCAACAATGCGGAAGGTCCGACGGAACCGATCGCTTTCCCGGGCTTCACGTTGCTGTTCCTCGCGTCGGTCGCGGTGGTCGTTCCCGTGGTCGCCAACCTGCGGCGTGCCAGCCTGCAGGCTCGCATGATGCATCTGCGCAACCTCGTGCTTCTCGCCGTCTCCATGGCCTCGGCGATCGCCATCAGCTACGCCGCGCGCGATCTGCTGCCCGGCTTGATCCTGCTGGGCATTGCCGGAGCGCTGTGGAGGCACGGCACGAACGAGCGCCTAGCGCCGCCGTCGACCTTCACGCACCTGTGCATGCTCGTGCTCGCGGTCGTCCTCTTTTTGGGCCCGCGTCCGTTCGCGATTCACGGCGAGCAGATGCGAGGACCGTATCAATACCTCTACCAACACGTGCCTGGGCTCAATGGCATCCGTTACGTCAGCCGGTTCGTGGTGTTGATCATGCTGTCGCTCGCGGTGCTCGCGGGCTACGGCGCGACGCTCTTGCTGCGGGGCGGTCGCGCGTGGCGCGGGCTCGGCTTCGCGGTCCTGCTGGCGGCCATGCTCTACGAATTGCGCAACGCGCCAATGGCGCTCGCGGACCTGCCGCACCAAGCGCACTTGCCGCCGGTCTACCGCTGGTTGAGCGAGCACCCGGGACCCGAACCGATCGCGACCGTGCCTGCGTACACGCTCGGGTATTTCGGCGCTCGCAACGACTATGCGGCCCTGTTCCACCACCGCCGAACGATCGAGGGCAAGTCGAGCTGGATGCCGCCGGTGACCTACGCGTTCATCTTCGAGAGCCGACGCTTCCCTCGCGACTCCATGCTGCGGATGCTGCACGCGCTCGGAGCCAAGTACCTCGTCGTGCGCTCGAGCGAGTATCGGCCGCCCGAACGCGCGCGGCGGATCGTGGAGTTCATGCGCAACCGCTCGAACGAATTCCCGCTTCGATTCGAGAACGGCGGGGACCGCGTCTACGAAGTGCTGCCCTCCGACGATCGATCGACCTCATTGCTTTCGACCTCGCCGATTCCGCGGGGCGCCAAGGCGCTCGACAAGCACACGTTGCGGGGCACCGCGAGCATGGCCCAATTCGACGCAGCCAAGGCGTTCGACGGCAACCCGCAGAGCTGCTGGAGGACGCTGAGTGAGCAGGCGGCCGGCGACTGGTTCGAGATTCGCTTGCCCGGCAAGCGCACGGTTGCGGCGATCGAGGTCGACGACTTCGTCGATGCGTTCGATGCGCCAGCGGCCTTCAAGCTGTCGGTGCCCGAGGCGGATGGAACCTACCGTGCTGTCTTCACCCGACCGCGGCTGCGGTTCTACCGGGATCAGGTCTACCATCCCAAGTCCTTTGCCTTTCGCGTCGTGCTCCCTCAGCCCGTGCTCACGGACGGGATCCGCATCGAGCTGCTCGACGGCGTGGCCGGGCATGCGTGGTCGATGCACGAAGCGAAGGTCTTCGTCACCGATTGAGATCCGGAACGGATTCTGAGACGGGCGTGCTGGTGTCGGAGGACGCGCGGCTCAGGTCGAGCGTGACCACTCGATCCTTGCGGTACTCGTCGGTTTTCACGATGAGCCGGCGGTAGGCGCGCTTCACGCCGCGGTGCTCGCGGTCTCCACGCACATAGAGCACGCGGACGCCGTAGTGACGCAAGAGCGCGACACGGTCGCGTAGGTGTCCCCCACCACCCAGCAACCAGTCGGTATCGGCGCGCCGCTGCTCCATGTCGGACACACCGTGCGTGCTCTGGTCCAAGCCGAGAGCGAGCGGGTAACAGTCGCAATCGACCACGAGCTCGCCGCTGCGCTGAGGTGCCACGGCGATCGGCGCGCCGAATGGAACCGCACGCGTGAACAGCGCACGCCGACGCGCGTGACCGCGCAGGCCGTTGTATTGCCACTTTCCGCTCACCCCACGCTCGAGATAGGTGGCCCGCGTCCAGGCCCCGGAGTCGACGCCGAACGTGTAGGCGTACGCGAGCGACAGCCCGAAGCAGCCCGCGTGCAGCCACGGCTTGGGCCAGATCTGCGCCGCGAGCGAGAACAGCATCGCGGGCGCCAGACCTATGTGCAGTGCCGACGACATCGCGCTCAAGCGGCGCACGATCCAGGGCGCACCGGCAACTTTGATCAGCGCGGTGCACAGCGGCGGAGCGTAGAGCAAGAGCGCCGTGAGCAGAGCCACGGCAGCGACGACGGCCAGCTCTCGACGCCTGCGACTGAACAGCAGGCCGAGGGCCAGAATGCCGAGGAGCTGCATTTCGGCGCCTTGCGGGTCGAGCGCTGACCCGGGATCCAGCATCGTCCAGCCGCCTCCGAGCTGCACGAAGCCGCGGTCTTGCCGGGCACGCGCGCGCGCATAGGCCGGCAACGACCGAGTGTCGCTCGGAAGCGGTGCGTGCACCAAGCCGGGGGCGGCTGCGCTCGGGCGGGCTCTGGGCTGGTGCGCGCGATACCAGAACGTGGCGCCGAGCCAAGGCGAACCGAGCGCGAGCACGAGCAAAGCGATCGCGAGCTGCCGGGACGACGCCCGGACGATGCCGCCGACGCCCTTGGCGAGCCGAGCGAGCAACAGCACGGGCGCGAACAGCAAGCACGCGAAGACGTAATAAAGTGCATGAAACTGCGGCAGGACCAGCGCGAGCGCGGCCAACCCCCAAAGCGGCCAAGCATCGAGCTCTGCACGAACGACCTGAACCAGCAGCGCGACGCCCAACAACAAGAAGAAGTACACGCCGAGCGTGTTCGGATATGAATCGGTCGAGAGCGGCGCCATGTACAAGGCGAACAGCGCGCTCGCACACCACGCCACCCAGCGCTCTGCCAAGATCGACCAGGCGCAGTGGTAGACGGCCGCGCAGCACGCGAGCTTGGCAAAGAAGAGCGAGAATGCCCAAGCCGCAGGCGCTTGCACGTGGATGAGCTGCGCGCTCGACGCGAGCAACGCGTGATAGAGGTTGCTGTGATAGACGTCGTCGTAGCGCCCGCCCGAGACGAGCGGGTCCAAGCTGTTGAAACCGTGCACGAGCAACATCCGGGTGCGCGCAGCGTGGTGTCGTCCGTCGCCACCGAAGTTCGATCCGCTGCGCAGCCCGAGCACCGCATCCGCGACGATGATCACAATCGAGACGGCACCGATGAAGGACGGCCGCCGCAGGACGAAGGCCTTCCTATCGCGAAAGAGCGATCGACAAGCCGCGGCCACGCCGACCACGAGGGCGCACGAAAGCACCAGGATCGGCAAACGAAACGCGTAGCCGACGACGGCGACGGGCGTCAGCAGCGCGAAGCTGAACAGATATCCCAACGCGAGCGCGCTGAGGGGTCCCCCGCCGAGCGCGGCCGGCCACAGGCGGCGCACGAGCGCATAGCCGGGCAACGCGAGCAGCAGCCAGAACGCAGCGGCGCTGAGAAGTGCGGTGCCATAACCTTGGGGCAAGAAGACGGGCATCGGTTGCGGGGCATGCACGGAGGCGACGCAGTTCTCGCCGCCCGACCTCGGGGGTACCGTAGAGCACCGCGCGCGGCGCAGCAACGCTGTCCAGATGTTGAAAGTTCACGGAGCACCTGAGAGAAGAACGAGAACGTGCGCGGAATCGCATCCAGCTCAGGCGCGGCCTCGGGCGAGGTCCCATCGTCAGCAGCGAGCATCGTCGTGCTCGACTTGGCCTGTGTGCTGTTCGCGGCGTGGACCGTAGCGTGCAACGCGGTCGTGTTCCTCGGCGGGAAGAGTGCTCAGCTCGCCGCCGCTGGCGTCTCGCTCGCGCTCGGGCTCGCCGGCGCGCTGGTCTACGCCGGCCGTCGCAACCACCTCGGCCGGTTGCGCGAGCTCTGGCGGGACCCTTCGGCGGCGTCAATCGAGCGCGAGCACGCGCCCTGGCCACTCGCACGCATCACCGCCGCGTTCGCAGCGGTCGTGCTCACGGCCCATTTCGCGAGCCACCGCGATCTGAAAGCGCTCTCGGTCTTCGGGCTGGTCTTCTTCGTGGCGAGCTTTGCGACCATCGGTCGAAGCGGCCGAGGAGGCGCGGCTCCCGCGGCTCGCGTCTGGCACGAGGCGCTACTCTGGAGCGCTGCGCTGGCCTGCGCGGTGCTCACACTGCTCGCACACCGACCGGACAGCGACGACTCGTTCTACGTCAACATGGCGGTTTCGGTCGTGGATTTCCCGAACCGCGCGCTGCTGTCGACCGACACGTTGCACGGCCTCGGCGCGCCGTTCGGGCTCGCGGCTTACCGGGCTCCGAGCATCGAGCTGCTCGCCGGTACGTTCAGCTACCTCACCGGCGTGCCCGCGCTCTACGTCGCACACCTGTTGTTTGCTCCGGTCGCAGGACTGCTGACCCCTCTGGCGCTGGCGCGGCTGCTGCGCTTGCTGGATCCGCAGCGCTGGGTGTTCGCCGTGCTCGTGGTGCTGCTGTACTTGGTCTACGACAGCGGTGTCCACGCCAGCCTGGGCAACTTCTCGTTCGTTCGTCTGTTCCAAGGCAAGGCGATGTTCGTCACCATGGTCGCGCCAGCGATCATGGCGCATGGAGTGCGCTTCGGGCTCGCGCCATCGCGCCGAACGTTCGCGATGTTGGCGGCCACGCAGATCGCGGCGCTTGGAACCACAGTGACGGCATTCTGGGCAGCACCCGTGATGGCGGTGCTCGCCGTCGCCTGCGCGAGCGCGCCGCGATGGTCCGCCGTCAAGGTCCTGCTGCTCGCCGTGCTGTCATCCGCGTACGTGCTCGGGCTCGGGGTCTTCCTGAAGTTGAGCCAGGGCGGGACGGAAGCGGTGGAGGCTTTGGTCGCGCCGACGGTGGCAACCACGGCGAGCTCGAACGACCGGCTGCAGCATGCGTACACGCAAGTGATCGGCGACGGCCCTGCCCTGCTCGCGGCCATCGGCGTGACGCTGCTGACCTGGCCCCTGTGCCGAACGTCGCTCGCGCGGCGTTTCGCGGTGGTCTTTCCGCTCGGATTCTTCGCGTTGCCCGGCAACCCGTGGCTCGCGGACCGCGTCGCGAGCGTGACCACCCCGAACATCTATTGGCGCGTGCTGTGGCTCTTGCCCATCCCGTTGTTGTTCGGGCTCGCGGCCACCGCGCTGCTTCGGCCCGAGAGCCGCGGCCGGCAGCTGGTGCGACTGCCCCTGCTCGCCCTGCTGCTGGCGCTCTTCTTCGACCACGTCTCGCCAGGTCCGATTTTCGCAGACGGCTCTCTGCGCTGGCCGCCGCAGCCCAAAGTCGACATGGACGCCTACCACGTCGCGCGAGCCCTCATCGCCTCGATGCCACCGCATCGTCAGGTGCTGGCCCCGCTGCCGATCTCACGCGTGCTGCCGATGCTTCATGGCTACGGGCATCCACTGTTCGTGAAGGCGTCCTACTTGCAGACTGAGCCTGCCGATCGCGTCTGGCGCGAACAATTGACCCAAGCCGTCTCTCGCCGCCATCTGCGCGGCGTCGACCCAGCATGGATGCTCCGAGGTCTCGCGCATTACGAGGTGGAGGGCGTCGTCGTTCCGAAGGATCGAGACGACCCGCAGGCGATCGGAAACGCGCTGGCCTCGGCTCAATTCAAGCTCGCGCGTGAAGATCTGGGTTACGAGATCTGGACGCGCAACTTGAATCGATGAGCGCAGTCGACGACACGCGTTCTTGATCACGGCGCTGCGGTCGTGTCGCGTGACTGAAAGTAGAAGACCGAGCCGATTGCGGCACCAGCCAGCAGCACGACCCTCTGCACCAGAGCGGTCGCGAGCGCTGCGCTCGCAGAAACGCCGAACCAGCCGAGCGTGATGCTGACCGCACCTTCCATCAGACCGAGCCCACCCACGCTGAGCGGTAGCACGCCGGCCACCGCA
>JBIOJD010000250.1:0-6061 GCA_044450485.1 Polyangiales bacterium
CGAGGTTCGCTCCGCTCACTCGCTTGCTTGTCGCGCTTCGTGCGTGTGCCCGTGGGAGTGCCCTTCGTGGCTCGCGCTCAGTGCTTCGCCGAGCGAGCCGAGCCAGGCGCGCAGGCCATTGCTGTAGACAGCGCGCCCGAGCAGCAAGAAGAGCAACGCGGCGCTCGCGTAGCCCACGATACCGTGGTCGTGCGCCGGGCCGGTGCCCGCAGCCGGCACGCCGATCGGCGCGAGCAAGCGATTCGCCAGCACGGCCAGCGCCCAAGTGCTCAGCAGCAAGCTGCCGAGGCCGAGCCACGTCGCGCGCAGACCGAACGCGTTGCGCAACCAAGCCACCGTCGCAACGTTGGTCGCGGGACCGAGCAGCAAGCCGCAAAGCACGGCGCCCGGCGAGATCCCCTTGGCGATCAGCACCGCAGCGAGCGGCGTGGCCGATGTCGCGCACACATAGCTTGGCAGCGCGAGGAACGACACCACCACGATGTCGAGCCCCGGGCCAGCGATGCCGGCGAGCGCTCCCTGCCCGAGCGTGGCCTGCATGTAGGCCGCTGCGATCAGCCCGACGACCGTCCAAGCGCCCACGTGGTAGAGCAAATCGTCGAAGTTGGCGGTGACCTCGCCGAGAAGTCCGTGCCCGGCGCTGTGGCGGTCCCCAAACGGCAGGTCATCGTCGTGGTCTTGGTGTTGATCGCGATGCTGCTCAGCGTCGTGCACGCGCTCGATTTCGCGGGCGCTCGAGCCGAGCACCACGGCCGCGACCAGGGCCACCAGCAACGCGCCAAACAGCCGCAAGCACGCGAACGGCCAACCGAGAAAGCGGGTGGTCAACGCAAACGTGTCTACCCCGAGCTCCGGAGCCGCGAGCAAGAACGCGACCACCAGCGCCGCCGCTGCGCCGCGCCGTCGCAGCGAATGCGCGATCGGCAGCACGCCGCACGCGCACACGGGCAACGGCACGCCGATCAGAGCGCCCCGCAAGGCTTGGCTGAAACGGCCACCCGCACGCAAGAAGCGCGCTGGAATGCGCGAGCCCTGAGTTTGCAGCACCGCCGCGATCGCGAGCCCTGCGAGCAGCATCGGCGCAGTCGCGAGCCCGAGGTCGAGCAGCGCGTGCGCCATGGCTTCGCGCAAGTCAGGCAGGTGCCGCTCCGCGGCATCGCTATGGCCGCCGAGCGCGAGAATCGCGAGCCCTGCGCCGATCGCAGCGAAGTCCATCAAACGGGTGCTGGTGGTCGGCTTGCGCTCCTCGGGCCAGCCGTGCGCCACGATGTGCAGGAGCAGGCCGGCCACGACCGCGGTGAGCCAGGGCTCGAAGCGCGCAAGATTCTCCGGGCTCAAGGTCCGCGCCAGCAACAGGCCGACCAACATGCTCAGCGCGATGCCGACCGCGCGCAGCGCCGCGCTCAACGGCCCGCGGTGGGTCTTGAACGCGAGCGCCATCAGCGCAGCGAGCGGTACCGTGTGCGCCGCCAGCGCAGCCACCACGTCGTAGTGGTCGTGACCCGCGTGCAGCGGGCCGGTGAACAGCCCGAGGCCGATCCCGTCGCCGACATGATGCAGGATGAGACCCACGTAGCCGAGCTCGAGCCCGAGATCGGTGCACATGGCGTCGTCGTGACTGCACGCCGGCCGGCTGAACCTCGCGGCCAGGCGCTCGGCCACGCGCGGCGCCGCGAAGCCGAGCCCGAACGCAGCCAGTGCCGCGATGCCCACCTCGCCAAGCGCCTCCGGCAGGAGCTGACCGAGCACCACGGCGACCGCCGTCACCATCGCGAAGGTGCGAAAGGGGCTTGCAGAACGGGGCGAGCTGCCGGGAATCAGGCCGAGCGCCGTGCCGAGGGCGATCGCGAGCAGCGCGGCTGCGGTGCCGAGAACCATGACCGCACAGGCTAAAGCCTAACGGGCGCTCCTGCCACGTTTGGCGACCTGGGCGGCTCAGAAGGCTGCAATTGCGGACAGGGGCACGCAATTTCGACGCGAGGGGGGTTTTGCCCGAGGCCCATTGCCTCTATGCATTGCCGTCGAACGCGAACCGACTACGGAGGTCGCACCATGGCGATTGAGCTGCCTTCCCTACCCTGGGCCGAGAACGCCCTTGCCCCGCACATCAGTGCCGAAACGATTCAATACCACTACGGCAAGCATCACCAGACCTACGTCACCAACCTGAACAAGCTGATCGAAGGCACGCCCTTCGCGAGCAAGAGCCTCGAGCAAATCGTGAAGAGCTCGGAGGGCGGCATGTTCAACAACGCGGCCCAGGTGTGGAACCACACCTTCTACTGGAATTCGATGAAGCCGGGCGGCGGCGGCAAGCCGACCGGCAAGATCGCGCAAGCGATCGACGGCAGCTTCGGCGGCTACGACAAGTTCCGCCAGGAGCTCGCGAATGCCGGCGCGACCCAATTCGGCTCAGGCTGGGCCTGGCTGGTCGAAGAAGGCGGAAAGCTCGCGATCAAGAAGACGCCGAACGCAGAGACCCCGCTGACGACCAGCGCCAAGCCGCTGCTCACGATGGACGTCTGGGAGCACGCGTATTACATCGACTTTCGCAACGCGCGCCCCAAGTACATCGACACCTTCCTCGATCATCTGCTGAGCTGGGACTTCGCGAACAAGAATCTCGGCTGAGATTCAGCGCACGTCGACGCAACGAGGCAGGCGTTCCTGCCTCGTTGGTGCATCACCCGCGCGACCGCTCACTGCACGTGCGATGGCGGGATCGGCGGAATGTCCTTGCAGCCGAACTCGAAGGTCAGCTTGGCGAAGCGTCCGGTCTTCGCGCTGTTGCAGAGGCCCCCGACCAGCTCCACATGCGCACCGTCCGCGGTGATGGTCCAGCCGCCGGAGCTGCCGAGATCGTGCGGCACGTCCTCTTGCATGCCCGGCATCGACGTCTCCTCGACGACGAGCTGCAGCTTGTCGGGTGAGCTGGTCGGCGGCATCAGATCGATCGAGCAAGAATCGAAGCCCGACGACACCGCTTGGATCACGATGTCGTGGATCTTCTGCTGCAAGGTCATCGAGTCCGCGGGCGTCAGGAACTGCATGGTGCCGCCCGCCTGCGCCAGCGCATTGAGCACGGTCGTGCCGTTGCCGCCCATGGCGCCCGGTAGACCGACCACGTAGGTCTTGATCTGCCACTGCGACAGCCAGTTGGCGATCGTAGTCGTCGTCATGTTCTGGTCCCAGTTGCAGTTGGGCTCGCCGTCGGTCACCAGCAGCGCGATGGTCGTGCCGTTCAGCGTGGCGTTGATCAGCGTGTTGTTCGCTTGCATCACCGCCTCGGTGGTTGGCGTCGCGCCAATGCCGCAGCTCGCGATCGCGGAGTACAGCGGGCTCGGGCACCCACCGCTCGGGTTTGCAGCCATCAATGCTTGGAGCGCCATGGCTCCCGGCATGAAGTTGATCTGGTCGGGTGAGGTGACGGGATTGACGCCACACGCCAGACCCATATTTGGATCGGGGCTCGGGAAGAGGACGGCACCGATGGTGAGCTGATCCTGCAGGGGCATCAGCGCTGCGAGCAGCGCCGTCCCGGCCGCTTGCCACTTCACCATGCCGTTCCACATGTCGTTCATGCTCGCGGAACGATCCCAGATGATGAGCACGTTGCCCGGCTTGTTCACGGTCTTGACCGTCGAAGCCAACGTGAGCATGCCGCAACCTTGGTCTGCGCCCGTGGGCGCACAGAACTGACCGATGACGCAGGGGCTCCCGTCCGCGACCAGCTGACCGCCGTCGTTCGCAGGGTGCACAGCGGGTCGTGCCCCGGTACCGCTGCCATTTGGGTTGTTGCCGAACACCGCGCTCGAGCCACCCGTGCCGGTGCCGCCGCTCGTCGCGCCGCCGGTCGCGCCGGGCGACGTGACCCCTCCAACGGTTCCCGGAGGACGACCGTTGTCGCCTCCGGGGCTCGAGCTGGACGAGCACGCAGCCATTGCCGCCGCCAAGAAGCACCACCGAATCGAGCGCATGCTGACCTCCGCACGGACCGTCGTGATTCTCGATGAGCCTGCGCCCTGCCCAAACCAAACGCCCCTAAGGCGCATCGAGACACAACCGGTCTAACCGCAGACCCACACCACCTACAAGTGGACATGATGGTAGAAAGCAGCTCATTGCGCCAGCCCTTCCCCATGACCGTGACCGCAATTGCACAGCACCAACCGCGAGCGCAGGCTCGTAAATCGAGACCGGGCGGGCGCCGATCAGGCGCTGGCGGCCAACACTCCGGCCGGGAAGACGGCGCGCGGCCGACTCACCGACACGACCGGAGCACGAACGACGCTCTGCAGCTCGAACCGGCCGCGCACGAGCGCTGGCCGGCGTTGCGGAACCGGCGGTGGCACCCCGGCCAAGCGAGCAAGGATCTCTTGGCGCGTCACACGCTCGAGGTACGTGAAGCGGAGGCCCGCGCAATAGCCCGGATCGCCAGGTCGGAATCCGTAGATGATGCGCGCGATCTCGGCCTCAGCATCGAACCACGCGGGCTCGGCCCCGGGCAGCTCGAAGCTGACGATGACCTGTTCGCCGAGCGCCACTGGCGCGTCGCAAGCGACGAGCATGCCGCGCGGCGAGACGTCGAGCGCCCTCTCTGCCAACAGGTCGAAGTCCGAGCTCACTGCTTGGCATCGGGTCCGAACCGCTCGCCTCACCGCTCGCCGCTGTGGTTTTGCCAAGCCAAAGTCCATCGAGCCCTCCGCCGCCCGCTCGGGCGGGCTGTCGCCTATCCACCTACATCCTAGACGAGCCCCACAGCCTGGTCGAAAAAGCTGCAAGCGGGAGAGGGTTCGGGATCAGTTGCAGCCGCAGCCGCCGCCCTTGCTGCTCGAGCCGCCGCTGCTGCCCTCGCGGTACGCGGTCGCGTGCTCTTCACCGGCCGTGCCGTCCGGGTCGGGCTCGAACTGCATGTCGCGCTTGGCGAGGCGCTCGCGCTCGTACGGAGCCACGGTGGCGCAGCTCGCCAGCGCGAACGCGAGCGCGCCGGCCACGAGCGTGCGTGCTGCGGTCACGAATCGGTCCCGGTGGGTCGTGGGTAGCATGGCTGCGCTCCTCGCTTCAGTAGACCGCCGAGAGGCCAATCGTGATGAAGCGCTGCATGTCCGTGAATTTACCCGACACCCGACCGCTCGCAAGCGCGGTGTGCGCCTCGCGCAGCACCGCGCGCAGCGCGAAACGGCTGGTGATCTTGATGCTGAGATCGGCCTCGCCGCCGAGCACCATGCCGCCGGGCTTGATACCGGCCCGCTGCAACGAGCCGCTCACCGTCATGGCCAAGCCGAGGTCCGGACCAAAGGTCAACACCACGTCACCCTTGGCAAAGGGAAGCCGCAGCTCGGCACGAACGTGCGGGCCGCCGAGCGTGTAGCGCGGCCACACCAGCTCCACGTCGCTGCGCGAGTTCTCGAGCCACACTCCTACTGAGAGAGGCAGAGAGATGTCAGTCAGGCTGTCGCCGAAGTTCACGTTGGCGACCGCGTCGAGCATCAGCTCATGCGTGCGCGCCGGCGACTTGACCTGGACGCCGGCAGGCGGAGTCTCGCTCAGCGTGTAACCGATCGACGTGCGATAGCTCGCGCGAAATCCGGGCGTGAGCGCACCGTGGCGCGAGACGCCATTCACGCGCAGCATCGTGTCGAGCGCCGGGAACATCGACAGGGGCAGGCTGTGCGTGCCGACGTC
Organism: Polyangiales bacterium; assembly: GCA_044450485.1. GTDB lineage: Bacteria > Myxococcota_A > Polyangia > Polyangiales > JAFGIB01 > CAVZVA01. The sequence goes on from JBIOJD010000250.1 coordinate 5,686, forward strand.
CGTCGGCAGCGCCGCCTGGTGCATGCCTGGTCCCATGCCGATGCCGAGCTCGACTGCAATGGGTCGCCCCTCTGGCTCTTCGGCCGCTTCGCCGGGGGGCGCCGTGGGCTGAACGCCCGGGCCCATCGGCGGCGGTTGGCCTCCTTGAGGAGGTGGCGCCCCGCCGGGCATGGGTGCCTGCTGCGGCATGCCTTGTGGCGACGCACCGTGTGCGGCCATCGCCCTGGCATTCTGGACGCGGTTCGCGATGTACGATGCGTACGAAACCGGGATCCCGCTTTGGTCCAGAGGGATCTGGTCGGCGACGAGCGGCGCGGCACTGACCCCGTCGTAGGTCGTCAGTCGCAGCACCGGCACGCCCTGCGCATCGGCTCCA
>JBIOJD010000251.1:0-6060 GCA_044450485.1 Polyangiales bacterium
CGACGAGGACTACGTGCCGAGCTGCTCGGGCACGCAGAGCACGTTCTGCTCGCTCGGCACGGTGAAGACCGTGGAGTGCAGCGACAACAACGTGTGCAACGGCGTTGAAACTTGCAGCAGTGGCACCTGCCACAACGGCACGCCGCCCGTCATCGACGACGGCGAGCCTTGCACGACAGATAGCTGCGACCCGATCCTCGGCGTGTCGCACGTGCACCTTGCGATCGGCGCCTCGTGCTCCGACGGCAACGTGTGCGACGGCGCCGAGACCTGCCAGCCCCCGCACGCGACGACGTGCAGCACCGCGCCCAGCGGCGTGGTCGCATGGTGGGCTGGTGAGAACAACGCCAACGACATCGTGGCTGGCCTCAACGGCACGCCTCAAAACGGGCTGGCCTTCACGGCGGCGAAGGTCGACACGGGCTTCAGCTTCGACGGTGTGGACGACTTCATCGACCTGTCCTCGCACGCCGCGGCGCTCAACCTGGCTGGCCAGGCCACGATCGAGATGTGGGTCCGCATTCCGGTCGACACCTGCCGCACGGTCTTCCACCTGCGCCAGGACGACAACAACGAACAGTTCCTGCGCGTGGGCAACGGCTGCGGTGCGTCGAACTCGCTCGTGACCTGGACTTACGTCAAAGGCGGTGTGACCAGCATCGGCAGCTTCCGGACCACGATTCGCTCGCTGCTCATCGATGCGAGCACCTTCCACCACCTCGCGGTCACCTTCGACGGCACCACCATGTCGGTGTACATCGATGGCACCGCCCGCGGGGTCACCGTCGTGTCGGGCAACCCGGGTCAGTGGGGCACCTTCCCGAGCCCGACCGTCGCCGCGATCGGCGCGCACCAGTCCACGCAGTTCTTCCAAGGCCTGATGGACGAGGTCACGCTGTACGACCACGCGCTGAGCGCGGCGCAGGTTCTGGCCATCAACAACGCGTTCACAGCCGGCAAGTGCAAGCCCACGCTCTGCACCCCGGGCGCGCCTCCGGGTGCGGGCTTCCCCTGCGGCAGCGGCGGCCACTGCGACGGCACGAGCATGTGCTTGCCGTAGTGATGAAGGGCGGCACGCGCCGATAGACGGGGAGTCACGCGACTCCCCGCCCCGACGAAGTAAATTCGTCGGGGCCCCACCCCCACGCGGAGCGGGAGCTTCGCTCCCCTCTGTCGGCGGAGCCGACATTCACCCCTCAGCGCGAGTGGAGCGAGGCGTTGCAATGCTTGCGCGAGCGTAGCGAGCCATCGCGGATGGGGAAGGGTGCGTGCCCTTCCCGATATCAAAGGGCCGCTCAGGCAAAGAAGGCGCTGAGCACTCTCTGCATGGCGGCGACGTCGGAGACGGCGGCCATCTCTCGAATCGAGTGCATCGAGAGCAGCGGATTGCCGACGTCGACGGTGCGTAGGCCGACGCGGCCGGCGGTGATCGGGCCGATGGTGCTGCCGCATGCGAGATCCGAGCGGCTCACGAAGTGCTGGGGCGTGACGCCCACCTGCTGGCACAGCTTCTGGAAGCGCGCGCTGGTCTCGGCGTCGCTGGCGTAGGCTTGCGATACGTTGCTCTTGAGCACCGGCCCCTTGCCGAGGATCGGCCGGTGTCCGGGCTCGTGCTTCTCGGGATAGTTCGGATGCAGCCCGTGCGCCATGTCCGCGGAGATCAAGAGCGAGCTGGCCAAGGCACGCGCCAGGGCGTCGGGTGCCCGGCCCGAGAGCGCGTCCGCAATTCGCTCGAGCACGTCTCGCAGAAACGGTGAACCTGCCCCCTGCGCGCTCTGGCTGCCGACCTCTTCGTGGTCGTAGAGCACGATGCCCCGGGTCTGCGGGCGACCGGGCGGAGCGGCGCACAGCGCGCCGAGCGCTGCATGGCAGCTCGCGAGGTTGTCGAGGCGCGGTGCGAGCACGAGCTCGTTGCGCACACCCGCAAAGGTCGCGGGCTGCACGTCGTACAAACACAGGTCGAACGCCTGGATCTGCTCAGCGCGGCATTGCACGCCGTTCGACTCGAGCTCTGCGGCCAGCCACGTCTCGAGCTGCGGCTCGGCGGCCGCGCCTTCGCCGAGCAGTCCAGCCACGGGCACCATGTGGCTCTGTGCGTTGAGCTTGAGCCCGTCTGCGTTGACCGTGCGGTTCAGGTGGATCGCGAGATTGGGGATGCGCAGCAGCGGCCGTCGAAAATCGACGAGCCGAGTGCGTCCCACGGGCCCCCCTTCATCGACCACCACGCGCCCGGCGAGGGACAGGTCGCGATCGAGCCAGGTGTGAAGCAGCGCGCTTCCGTACGGCTCGACTGCGAGCTGGTAGTAGCCGTACGCGTGGACGTCGGGCTGCGGTTTGAGTCGCAGGTTGGGCGAGTCGGTGTGCGCGCCGATCAGCGCGAATCCGGCCTCGTAGACCGGGCGCTCGCCGAGCACGAAGGCGGCGATGCTGGAGCCGCTCCGGACCACGAAGAAGCGAGCGCCCGGCTCGAGGCGCCAGGTATCCGACTCCCTCAGTTCGACGAATCCGGCGCGGGCGAGGCGCTGCGCGACCTCCGCGACCGCGTGGTAGGGCGTGGGCGAGACGTCGATGAAGGCGAGAAGATCTCGCGCCGGTCCGTCTTCTGTGGCAGTCATGCGGCGATTCTAGCCTCTTCGCTCGAAACGCTAGGGGCAAGCGATGTTGTGCGGTATATAGGGCCGCTCAGTACAAGGAGTGGTGCAATGCCAAGCTTGGCCGCGCTCGTCTTGGCCACGCCGGTGTTCGGATTCGCCCTTCAGGCGCCCAGCATTCAGCCGCTGCTCGATCCCGGTGTCTACGCCGCCGTAGCGGATCTGCGCGTAGTGTCTGCGCCGTTGATGCAGGGCGCGGAGGAGGCCGAGGCCGGTGCGGCGACCGCGGATGCCGACGCAGACGCAGCTCCGGCAGCCAAGAGCGACGCCAAGAGCGGCGCCAAGGCCGAAGCCGACACCTACAAGGCCGAGGTCAAACGCCGGAACGCTCTGATCAAGATCCACCGCCCCCTCGGCATCGCCACCTGGGCCACCATGACCGTGGCAGAGGTGCTCGGATTCATTCAGTATTACAACTTGTACGGGTTCTTTGCGGGGCAGGGGACAAATCCCTGCGTCAAGGGGACCGCTGTCTTCGGTCAGGGACAGTGTAGCGGGACGCCGTGGCCCCACGCGCTCTCGGCGAGCGTCGCGGGCGGCTTGTACGCAGCCACGTTCACGGTGTCGTTGATGATGCCCGACCCCGACGATCTGGCGAACACCCCCGGAGCGTTCGGCAACACGTTGCGAATGCACAAGCTGCTGCGCTGGGTGCACTTCGGCGGCATGGTGGCGCAGATCCTGCTCGGCATCGTCATCGCGAACGCGAACTGGTTCGGCCTGAGCCGCGCGAACGACTACAAGACGCTGCAAGCGCTCGCCACGGTGCACCTCGGGTCGGGCCTGATCACCTACGGCGCGCTGACATGGGCAGGCGCGCTGATGACGTTCTGACCTCGGCGCGGGGGCGTGCTCCACGCTGCGGTTCGTGCCGCGGCGCATCGCGCTCGATGGCCGGATCAGCGGGCGATCTTTCGCTTGCCGGAGGCGACTTGCGCCGTTACCATCGCCGGACGCCAAACCGGCAAATCCATTCGGGATTGTGCCCGGGCGTCGCATTCGGGGAGCCGTGGCGAACTCACCTACGGAAATCGGTGCGACCGACGTTCCCAAAGGAAGCAAGAAGGGCGCTTCCACCGAGCAGCTCAGGCTCTCGAACTACCTCGGCATCCTGCGTGACGATCCCGAGGACGAGGGCGCGTATCAGGGGCTGAAGTCGCTGGTCGAGCAGCGCGACCCGAACCGTCTCGGCGAGCAGCCCGTCCGCTTGCTGGAGGCCGCGCGCCAGGCACACGAGGCCAAAGGCGAGCTGGCCGCGGTGGCGTGGCTGATCGAGATCGAGGCGCTGCTCATCGACAATGACGCCGCGTTCGCGACCAATCTCTGGAAGGAGCTCGGTCGCCTGCGGGCCGAGGAGCTGCTCGATGCGGTCGGGGCGAAGGACGCCTACGAGCAAGCGCTGCGCCTGAGCCCTTCCGACAGCGAGGTGCTCGAGGGCTGCAAGCGGCTGGAGCAAGACGAGAAGGGTTGGCGCAAGTTCGTCAAGCGCTTCACCGACGAGGCAGAGAGCGCGACCGACGTGGCGCTCAAGACTTCATTGCTATTGCGCGCGGCGTCGCTCGTCTTCCAGCACAACAAGAAGAAGGGGCGCGACGACGAGGCCGACGGGCTGTTCCGCGGCGCCCGCAAGGCCGATCCCGCCAATCGGCGCGCGGTGTTGCTCTTCGAGCGTTCGTTGCGCCTGCGCCAGAGCTGGGGGCCGCTCGCGGAGCTGTTGCTCGAAGCGGCCGAGCAGGCTGCCGACAAGACCGACCAGGTGGGATGCTACGCGCGCGCCGCACGCGTGCTGTTGCGGCGCATGGAAGACCCGCAGCGCGCGGCTGCCTGCTACGAGCGCGTGCTCGACGTCGAGCCGAGCGACGCCGAAGCCATGGCGTTCTTGTCAGAGCACTACGGCAAGCACGCGCGCTGGGACGATCTGGTCGCGATGTACGAGCACGCGCTGAGCGTGCGCCAAAAGCTCGAGACCGAGCAGGCGATCCTGTTGCAGATCGGCATGGTCCACTTCCGCATGCGCGAGCGCCCGGCCGATGCGGAGCCCTACTTCGCGCGCTTGCGCAAGCTCAGCCCAGGTCATCCGGCGGTGCTCGCGTTCTACCGCGAGCATTTTGCCGCACCCGAGCACGCAGAGCAGTGGCTTTCCGTGGTCGCCGACGCCCAGCGCGTGGCGACCGACGAGACGCAGAAGCTCGAGCTGTTGCTCCAGCTCGCGCGCGGCGCACAGGAGCAGCCGCAGCTCAAGGAGCGAGCGATCGACGCTTGGAAAGCGGTGCAGCGAGCCGATCCCGGCAACCGCGAGGCGCTGACCCAGCTCAAGGGGCTCTACTCGCGCGCCGAGAAATGGAACGCGCTCGCTGACGTGATCAAAGCCGAGATCGAAGCCGTGGGCGACGACCAGCTCACGCAGAAGGTGGCGCTGCTGCGCGAGCTGCTCGCGCTCTACCGCGACCGCTTGCACATGGACGGAATGGTGATCAGCACGCTCGGGCGGATCGTCAAGCTCACGCCGGGCGATCGCGAAGCGCTCGGCGAGCTGGCGACCAAGTACGAGACCGCCGGGCGCTACAATGACCTGATCAACGTGCTGACCGAGCGCGCCGAAGCGCTCACCGATCGGAGCGAGAAGGTCGACGCGTACTTGCGCGTTGCTCAGCTTTGGGTCGAGCGCTTCGCCAACTACAGCCAGGCCACCGCGCCGCTCGAGAAGGTGCTCGAGCTCGATCCGGACAACCGCGAAGCGCTGGTGCAGCTCAAGGACATCTACGAGAAGAAGCGCGCGTGGAAGCAATTGTTCGAGGTCTTGCGAAAAGAGAAGTCGGTTGCGAGCGATCCGAGCGTGCGCCTGACCAACACGGTCGAGATGGCCAGGTTGGCGGCGGATCGGTTGCAGAGCTACGGCGAAGCGATCGCGCTGTGGAAGGAAGTGCTTGCGCTCGACCCGCGCGTGGCTGGTGCGGTCGAGGCGCTCGAGAAGCTGGCCGAAGGCGAGAAGGACTACGTCACGCTGGTCCAGGCGCTCGAGACCGAGCTCGAGCAGGCCGGTCATGACGAAGCGCGCGTCCGCATCTTGCAGAAGCTCGCTGGGTTGCAGGGCGAGCGCTTGGGCAACGCCGACGAGGCGACGCGCTGCTGGCGCCGCATCCTCGAGCTCGAGCCCAAGCACGGCCGCGCGCTGCGCGCTGTGCGTGACGCGTTGCTCGCGCGCAGGAGCTGGGACGAGCTGTTCGAGCTGTATGCGTCGGTGCGCGACTTCGAGGGCTTGGTCGACGTTCTCTCGCACGAGGCCGACGAAGCGGAAGATGCGCGCCTCAAGATCGACTTGAGCTTCCGCGCCGCGCGCGTCTTCGAACAGGACATCGGCGACGCGACGCGCGCGACGCGCAGCTACGAGCGCGTGCTCTCGGTCGAC
>JBIOJD010000252.1:0-6031 GCA_044450485.1 Polyangiales bacterium
GCCCGGCAGCTTGGTCAGCTCGCTCAAGGTCGCGCTGCTCAAGTCGACGACGATGCTCGGCGCAGCTTGGGCCGATGTCTGCGCCTTGGGCTGGGCCGGCTTCGATGCAATCGCCTGAGCCTGGGCGTGCGCGGCGAGCGCAGGTGCGAGCAGCAGGGCGCCGAGCAGCGGAAGTGCGAGCGCAAGGAGCGGTTTGTCGTTTCGTGTGCTCATGTCGAGTCTCTTTCGTGGTGGCTGCGTCGTTGCAGCGAAGGAGACTCGGTGCAGGCTGCGTGCCGCACCGGTTCGCACGTGTTTGCGCCGATTGCGCACCTTCGACCGGCGCAGCCATCGGCTCTCCGTCGGCGATCGCCGCGCCCTGCATGCTTGAGGGACTGCACGCCGCATGGCAGCCTGCCGGCCCGGGCTCGATTCGACGAGCCCCGAGTCAGCGCCAGAGACGACGATGAACATCACACTTTCGACCGAATCACCGACCAGCGTTGCCGTCGACGTGCTCGCCGTGCCTGTGAGCGCCAAGCACCCTGCCCAGGATCCCGTGGTCCAGCGGCTCGATCGCGCGATGGGGGGCGCCCTCAGTCGGCACATCACGGACGAGGCTTGGAAGGCGGGCCAAGGCCAGACGCTGAGTGTGCTGGGCCGCGGCAAGCTCGAGGCCAAGCGCGTGTTGCTGGTCGGGATGGGCGACCGGGAGCCGGGCGGCGCGCTCCTGCGGGTGCTCGGCGTCGAGGCCGCGCGCGCTGGCACCGCCAAGGGCTCGTCGCTCGCGGTGTTCGTTCCGAGCCCGAGCGAAACCTTCGTGCGCGCGCTGGCGGAAGGCGTCACCACCGGCGCGTACCGCTACGCGCGCTATCTGACCGGGGAGCGCAAGCCCAAGCACGCTTTGCGCCGCGTCACGCTGCTGGTCGAGCACAAGCCGGCGCCAGGCCTGCGCGCGGCGGTCGGCGCGGGACAAATCGCGGGCGAGGCGGTGAACCTCGCGCGTGATCTCGTGAACTGTCCCGCGAACGACCTCACCGCCACGGGGCTCGCGGACATCGCGGCGGCCGAGGCCAAGAAGCTCGGCATCGCGTGCAAGGTGTACGACAAGAAGGCGATCGAGAAGCTCGGCATGCCGCTCTTGCTGGCCGTGAACCGGGGCAGCGTCGAGGAGCCGCGCTTCTTTCACATGACCTACAAGCCCGAGGGCGGAGGCAAGAAGCGCGTCGTATTCGTGGGCAAGGGACTGACCTTCGACTCGGGCGGCCTGTGCCTCAAGACCGCAGAAGGCATGCTCGACATGAAGGACGACATGGCAGGCGCGGCTGCGACGGTCGCGATCGTGCTGGCCGCCGCGCGCCTCGCGCTGCCGGTCGAGGTTCACGGCGTGGTCGCGTCCACCGACAACATGACCGGCGGCAACGCCTACCGCCCGGGCGACGTGTTCCCTTCGCGTGACGGCAAGACGGTGGAGATCATCAACACCGACGCCGAGGGCCGGTTGGTGCTCGCCGATGCGTTGGCCTACGCGCGGGCGCTGCATCCGGACTTCCTCGTCGACCACGCCACGCTCACCGGCGCTTGCTTGGTGGCCCTCGGGAACTATCGTGCCGGGCTGTTCAGCAACGACGATGAGCTGCGTGGAGCGTACGAGAAGGCCGCAGAGGCGAGCGGCGAGCACTTCTGGCCGATGCCGCTCGACGAGGACATGCGCGATCAGCTCAAGAGCTCGATCGCCGACCTCAAGCACACCGGCTCGCGCTACGGTGGATCGATCACCGCAGCATTGTTCCTGCGCGAGTTCGTAGGCAAGAGCCGCTGGGCCCACCTCGACATCGCCGGCCCCGCTTTCCTGCCCGACGCCCGCGGCATCCACCCCAAGGGCGGCACCGGTTTCGGCGTCCTCACCGCGCTAGAGCTGCTCCGCGGCCTCACTGCCTGACGCCCTACAACTTATACGGGAAGGTGACCTTGAAGACCTTCTGTTGGAACTTGGCGAACTGAGCTTTGCGCACGGCCTGTGCGATGCACGAGCCTGCGGGGCCCGATACACCGTTGACCTCGGCCGTGGTCACGTGGCCGGTCGCGCCTGCGACGTTGACAGAAACCGTGGCGACACCGCCTGCGCCCTTGGCGCATGCTTGCACCGCCGGCTTGACCCCGTTCATCGCCGAGAGCACGTCGTCGCGCGAAGGCGTCGTCGGCAGGTTCGACTTCGCCGAGTCGTCGGCGGAGTCGGCCTTCTTCGTCGGCTTGGACGTGCCGCTGAGCGCGCCATCGAGCAAGTCGTCGATCGTGCGCGGACCACTCGACTTGGGCGGCTCCTTCCTGGGCTCGAGCAGAGGCTCCCCAGAAGTGTCGCTGCCGCCGCTCTTGGCGCCCGCGCTCTCGCTGCTGCGCTTCTTGCTGCTGCCGTGCGAACCGCTGCTGCTCTTTTCGCTCTCGCGTGGGCTGCTCTTCTCGCGCTCGGCCGCCGCGGCCTTGGCTGCCAGCTCGCCTTCACTGGGCGCGGGCGGTGTCGGAGCCGCTTGCGGTGCAGGAGCCGCGGCCACGGGTGCGGGCAGCATGGTGGGCTGAACCGAGACCGGTGGGGCGGGCTGCTGGCGCTGCGTCAAGAGATAGGCCACCGCGACACCGGCGACGCACACGAAGCCTACGCCGATGACGCCCGCCCAGATCAGCGTCTTCTTCTGGCTGTCGCCCTCGTCGCGCGCTGGCGCGAGCATCGGCGATCCGAGCGTGCCGAACGCGCCGCCTTGCGAGCCGAGCGACAAGAGCTCGTCTTTCTGACCGGGCGCTTCGGCGCCTTCACCGATGCCGGTGGTCGACGCGAGCGCTCGGATGTCGATCAGGCCAGAGCCCTCACCACTCGCGAAGCCTGCGCCGCGCTCAGAGCCGCCACCCGAGGCCGCGACCGGCGCGCTCGGCGTGCCCGAGCCCGTCGCGAGCGCTTGCAGGTTCTTGAGCGAGAACAGCACCGAGTTCTCGTTGCGCGCGCCGGTCAGCGCACGCTCGGGCGCGACGCGCGGTGCCGGTGACGGTGTGGCCAGCGCGGGATCGGCGCCTCCGCCGTATCCGCCACCTGCTTGTGCGCCACCGCGACCGAACAGGTCCGGGGCCGCGCCGCCTCCGCCGAAGAGGCCTGGGTCGCTCGGGCCGGCGTCGTCGGCGAACGGATCGGCGCCCATCGAGGGCTGGCCGCTGAGCGTTTGCGTCGCGCTCGGTCGATACGCAGGTGCGGCTTGCGCCGCGGCTTGCGGCTGAGCTTGGCCCGTGATCAGCGCGACGAGATCGGCGACGTCGCGCATCGGCGCCCAGTTGTCGAAGCCTTCGGTCCACACGTATGCGTCCCAATCGACCGCTGCGCTGTTGAGCATCTCCGCGAGCTGTCCCGGCGAGTACGGACCTGCTTGCTCGCCGTCGACCACGACGTGCCAGATCGCATCTTGTCCCTGCGCGGCGGCTGCAGCGGGCGCGGCGCCCGCGGGTGCGGCTTGTTGATCACCGCGCACGACGATCACTTCGCTGCAACGCTTGCAGCGGATCTTGAACACTTTGCCGGTGACTCGCTCGTCGGCGATCGAGTACTTGGCTCCGCAACTCTCACAAACGATCTTCATCGGCGTGGTCCTCTGCCCTGCAAGGTAACCTCACGGGTGGTTTCGACGCTGCAAAACAAGCGAGCTCGAGGGCCAAGCGGCCCTCTCCGGGATCGGGCGCCGGCGGCTTTCCCGACGGGCGGGGAGAGCGCGTGCCCTCCCTGTGAAGAGTCGCCCTGCAAGTAAGCGAAATTGCTCGTTCGGCGCGTTTCCGTCAAGCCTTCCCGCCGTTCTCGGTTGCCAAAGCCTCGGGGGTGAGTCGAAATCCACGTGCGGTTCATCCATGTCAGGCCGCGCCCTACACCTGCTGCGGCGCGTCCGCAAGCCTCTGGCGCGCGGCAGAACGAGCGTTCGGTGTGAGGGTGTGTCGCAGCCTCGAGCATGATCATTGCGGCGCCGACAGCTCGCTGCCGTCCTCTCCGCAGAAGCCGTGATCCTCCGGATAAGTGGCGCCGCACTTGGGGCAGCGCCGTTGCGGCGGCCTGTTCTTGGGACTAGACGCACCGGGCCTCGCGCTCGATCTGCGCAGCAGCAGCAAGACGCCGGCGGCCGCCGCCAGCAACGCGGCTGCGCCGACGAGCAGGTTGTCGTGGCCGTGGCGCGGCTCTGCCACAGCGCGCACCGCGACGCGCGTGCTCGGGGCTTGCGCAACCGGCGCGGGCTGCGGTGGCTGCTCTGTTTCGGTCTCGGTCTCGTCGCCGAGCGCACCGGCCTCGACCCGGCTCGCGATCAGCGCGGTGAGGCTCTCCGCGGACACGCGCACGCCGGCTTCAGCGCGCAGCGCACCCGAAGTCGCGACCACTTGAAAGCTGCCTTCGGCCTCGGCGGAGCGGTCGCCGGCCTGAAAGCAGCCGCCTTGAAGCCGCGCCTTGATCCCAGGACCGTGCTCGAGCGACCAGGTGACGGGCGCCGACGCGATCGGGCAGCCCGTCGCGTCCGTGACCTGCGCGCGGAAGCACACCCGCTGTCCGAGCTCGATCGCGGCGCGGCGCGGACGCAGGGCGAGGCGTGCGGCAGACCCGGGGCGGCAGGCCACTTCAAGCGCAGGCGCTGGCCGCTCGGGTGACGGGGCGCTCGGCTTTGCTTGCGGTGGCGCGCTCGCGAGCGCGGCCGCGGTTGGCTTGGCAGCCGGTGTCGCGCCCGACGCCGCTGGCGTGCGGCCCGGCGCCTCGGCGAGGCGGAGCAAGGTCTGCGTCGTGGTCAGGGTCGCGACGCAAGTCGACTCGTTGAGCTTCCAGTTGAAGTGGCTCACGTCCTGGTAGAGCAGACGATCTGCAGCCAGCGCCTTCAGTGTGTATGTGCCGACTTCCTCCCGAGGGTCCTCTTTCGCGGTCTTGCAGCGCGTCACCCACAACCCGTCCGCGTAGCTGCTCGAGACCTTGCGCAGCGTGGGGTTCGGGCTCCAGCACTTGTCGCTGCGGACGTCGCGCTCTCCGCCGTGCAGCACGAGCACCTGATCGTTCTGTTCGATGTGCACCGTGCCGCCGCCCGCCGAGTGCATGGGAGTCGGCTGCGGGCCGCAGTCCTTGCCCCAGCTCTCCACGGCGACCTCCATCGAGGTGGCGCCTGCCTGCCAGCTCCCCGAGAACGCCGGCGCGCCCTGCGCGCGGCCGCTGCGCGCCGCTGCCAGTAGCAACGCGCTCACCAGTACTGCGCGGCAGATCGGCTCACGCACACGCATCGGGCCCCCGATCGTGACCCAGTAACCCCCGCGTGTCACTCTCTGTGATGCGGGGAGTCACGCGACTCCCCGCCCCGACGAAGAATTCGTCGGGGCCCCACCCCACGCGGAGCGGGAGCTTCGCTCCCCTCTGTCGGCGGAGCCGACATTCACCCCTCAGCCCGCGCGGTGGGCGAAGGGCCCGTGTGAGCGCAGCGAACCCTCGCGGGAGGGTGGGCCCCGACGAGCTTTGCTCGGCGGGCGCGAGGGTCGCGTGACCCTCCCGTCATCGAACCTCTCAGCTGGAGGCTTTGAGGGCTTTGACTTTTTGGGCCATCTCCGGAACAGCCTGAAACAAGTCGGCGACCAAGAAGTAATCGGCGACCTGCGCGATCGGCGCTTCTGTGTGCTTGTTGATCGCGACGATGGTCTTGCTGCCCTTCATGCCCGCGAGGTGCTGGATCGCGCCGCTGATGCCGACCGCCACGTAGAGGCTCGGCGCGACCACCTTGCCGGTCTGGCCGACCTGCAGGTCGCCCGGGGCGTAACCCGCGTCGACCGCCGCGCGGGACGCGCCCATGGCCGCGCCCATGGCGTCGACCAGCGGCTCGAGCACGCCCTTGAAGTTGTCGCTGCTCTTGAGCGCTCGGCCGCCCGAGACCACGATCGCGGCCTCGGTCAGCTCCGGGCGCGCGCTCTTCTGGCTCTGGAGCGACACGAACTCGATGTTCTGCGCGACCGGCTCGTTCACCACGGCCACGTCCTGCGCCGGGCTCGCGCCGCCGGTCTCCGC
>JBIOJD010000253.1:0-6028 GCA_044450485.1 Polyangiales bacterium
CTTGAACATCGAGTTCAGGTTGCCGGTCGCCTCAGAGGTCTTGGAACGGCGCACGTAGCCGATGAAGGCCGGAATCGCGAGCGCCGCGAGGATGCCGAGAATCGCGACGACGATCATCAGCTCGATCAGCGTGAAGCCTGACTTCTTCTTCAACAGTTTGCTCATGGTTGCTGTGGGGTCCCTTTCTGATGGGCCTGCGGCCCTGATTTGCTGCCGGAACTGCCGGGGTACCGGCGTGCGAGTAGCTTCTGCAGCATGCGTGCCATGACCCCAACCGCGGAAAAACGCCCGATCGAGCGAACGCGCAGGCTGAGGAATGTCAGCGACTCACGGCCCGAACGACAATTTCCGTCAGTCGCCGCAGTGCGGTGATGGCCGAGGACGACCACCTGGACCCACGGCGCACATTCCCCCGACCTTCAGTCCCAGCCGCGGTCCGGCGCGTACCACACGCCCGAGGTGAAGCTGGTGAGCTCGAAGGTGCAGTACACGCCGTCGTCGTTGAGGTCCCCGATCGCTTGCGCGACGAAGTAGTGGTCCGACGGCGCGTTGTACGGGCTCCCGCCCACGTTGGCGGCCGCGTTTTGCGGCAAGCCGGCCGCCCATCCATAGGCGAAGCGTATGGGCCCGTCCGGCTTGGCGCCGATGATGGTGAAGTACGGGTCACCACTGACCGCCGAGCCCGGTACCGAATCGCTGGGGTGGGTCTTGGTCGCGAAGTCCGGCACGAAGACGATCGCGGTCGGATTCGCGTTTCCGTTGTACTGGGCGTACTGCCCGAACTCCGCGCGGTACGACTCCTGCCGCAGCTTGACGGCACCCAGGAACTGGGTCGCCTCGGACGTGCGAGCCTTCTGCACGTACCCAGAGAACGTGGGAATCGCGATCGCAGCGAGCACGCCCGTGATCACCACCACGATCATGAGCTCCATCAGGCTGAAGCCCGGGGACGTCGATCGCGTGCGCGTGCGCAGATGGCGTTGTGCGTTCATGTGAGGCTCACCCGCGGGCTCGCAATGGGCAGTATAGGATTGAATGGCGCCGCGCACCACGTTTGCGGAACGTCACGTCAGGATCTGCCGCTCTCCTGCTCGCGATCTGGTTCCGCTTCGCCGCCATCGTCGTCGCCTTCGCCGAGGCCGTATTTCGCCAGGCGATAACGCAGCGACCTGAAGGTCGTTCCCAGCAGCTTCGCCGCATCCTTGCGCACGCCGCCGGATTTCTCGAGCGCCGCGAGCAGCACGCGTTTCTCGATCTCTCCGAGATGAGCGTCGAGATCCATGCCCTGCTCGGGGATCTCGACCGGCGCCAGGCGCGGAGCCCCCGCGTGAGAGCTCGCATCGTAGTCGAGGTCCGCAAGCTCCACGCGGCTACCGAGCGACAGCGTCACCGCGCGCTCGATCAGGTTCTCGAGCTCACGGACGTTGCCGCGATAGGTCCGGCTCGCGAGCCAGCGCAGGCCTTCGGGCGAGAGCTGCAGGCGCTTGTTCTGCAGCGCGCCGTGCTTGTCGAGAAAGTGCTGCGCGAGCAGCGGGATGTCTTCGGGTCGCTCGCGCAGCGGAGGCAGGTGCAGGTTGATCACGTTGATGCGGTAGTACAGATCCTCGCGAAAACGCCCCTCTTTGACCTCACGCTCGATGTCGCGGTTGGTGGCAGCGACGACTCGGCAGTGCACGGCGACCTCCTCGTGGCCGCCCACCGGCCGGACCGTGCGCTCTTGCAGCACCCGCAGCAGCTTCACTTGCAAGGTCAGAGGCAGCTCCCCGACTTCATCGAGAAACAGCGTACCGGCGCCGGCAGCGCGAAACAGGCCTTCCTTCTTGCCGTCCGCGCCGGTGAAGGCGCCCTTCTCGTGGCCGAAGAGCTCGCTCTCCAACAACTGCTCCGGCAACGCCGCGCAATTGATGGCGATGAAGGGCTTGCTCGCGCGCTCGCCGCTCTGGTGAAGAGCGCGGGCGATTAGCTCTTTGCCGGACCCGCTCTCGCCGGTGATGAGCACGCTCGAGGGCGCGCTCGCGACCCGCTCCACCAGGCGCATGATGCGCTGGATGCCCTCGCTCTTGCCGACGATGTCGCCGGCTCGGAATCCGTCGTTCAATCTGCGGCGCAGCGCGCGGTTCTGATCCACGATCGCGCGCTTTTCGGCTGCCTTCTCGACGATTGCGAGCAGCTCGTCGTTCTTGAAGGGCTTCTTGATGTAGTCGTACGCGCCCTCGCGCATCGCCTGCACCGCTTGGGCGGTGGTCGCGTAGGCGGTGATCATGATCACCTGCGTCGAGTCGTCGACCTTCCGGGTCTCGGCCAGCACGCCCATGCCCGAGCCATCCGGCATCGCCAGATCGGTGACCACCACGTCGAACGAGGAACCTGCGCGCAGCAGTTGCACCGCTCGCTTCTGGCCCTCGGCGACTTCCACCGTGTAGCCGTGCCGCTTGAGCAGCACGTGAAGCATCTCGCGCAGGCCGGGCTCATCGTCGACGACGAGTATCCTGGCGCTCATCCCGCACATCGTAACACGTGCGAGTCGCCCATCCGCGGAGATGCCTCGACGAGTAGCCGAGGGATGAATCGTCGCTTCGCGACGAGAGGTCTGGACGACCAACAGGTCGTTCAGAGGTCAGCAAAGCTCCCATTACGCGTGGGGAGGGGGCCCAGGGAATTCACGTCCCTGGGGGGGGCGGCGCGTGCCGCCCCTCGTCAACTAGAACCCCACGCCGGCGCCGGAGCCGCGGCGCTCTTTGCGCCGTCCGTCGAGCAGGGCGTGTACGGTCTCGTAGGTCACGAAGAACGTGCCTCGGTCCCGACCCTCGACCTCGACGTGCGTGTCGGAGAGCTGAAGCGAGAGCACGTGGTCGACCGCCACCGCGCGACCAGGTTGGCCGAGAAACACCGTGAGCTCGCGCTCCTCGTTGAGGCGGTAGCGGTCGCCTTCGAGACTCGCGCCGAGGCGGTTCAGAATCGCGATCAACGTTTCCCGTGACATGGCCGGATGGTGGTCCGCGCCCGGCGTGGGCGTCAAGGCGAAGCACCGGGGGATGGAGTCGCCGAGATTTCGGAGGCATACTCGAAGGCGTCCCGGGGGGCCATGACCGGCAAAGACAGAGATCCGATCGCAGAGGGCGATGCCCAGTGGCTCGCGCTGGCTGATCAGCTACCGGCCATCGTGTGGAGCGTCGACCGCGAGTTGCGTTTTACCTCGTCGCGAGGCGGTGGCTTGTCCGGGCTCGGTTTGCACGCGGGGCAAGGTCTGGGGAGATCGCTCTACGAGTACTTTGGGACGCAAGACGCGAGCTTCGGTCCGATCGCGGCGCACCTTCGCGCGCTCGCAGGCGAGGGCGTGAGCTACGAGGCGCCGTGGTCGGGTCGCTGGTTCGAGACGCGCACCGCGCCATTGTGCGATGAGACGGGCGCCATCGTCGGCGCGCTCGGCATGGCGATAGACGTGACCGAGCGCAGACGAGCCGAAGAGGCTCGCGCGCAGCTTCAGCTCAAGCTGCGCGACCAGCACCGGCTGGAGGTCATCGGCCAGCTCGGCGCAGGCCTCGCGCACGAGATGAACAACCCGCTGCAGAGCATCCTGAACTTCGCGCAGTTGATGCGCTCGCGCGTCCACACCGAGGAGCTCCGGCGGTATGCGGAAGAGATCGGTCACGAGGTGCAAAAGCTCGCTTCGGTCGTACGCGACCTCCGACGTGTCGCCCAGCCCGACGACGAGGAGCCCGCGTCGATAGGGGTCCACGAGCTCCTGGAATCGGCGCTGGAGATGTTTCGGCCCACGTTGCGCAGCGAATCCATTGCGCTCGAGGTGGCGGTGCCGACGGATCTGCCGGCCGTGTGGTGTCGCAAGGGAGGGGTTCGGCAGGCCCTGGTCAACTTGGTCGGTGGATCGCGCGAGGCGCTCGACCGCCACGCGCCCGATCGCGATCCGCCGAAGCAGATCCGTCTGAGCGCGCGCCTCTTGCAGAGCCGGGAGCGCACGCGCGTACGAATCTCGATCGCGGATTCCGGCCCGCCGATTCCCGAGAGCTCGTTGGCGCACGCATTCGAGCCGTTCGCCCAGCTGGGAGGGCGCGATCATGGCTCGGGCCTCTCGCTCTCCATCAGTCGGGCGATCGCGCGCGCCAACGGCGGAGAGCTGAGCGTCGAGAACAACGGAGACAACGGCACCTGCTTTCACCTCGACTTGCCGGCCGCTGCGACCCCGTGAGGCGACCACAACCGAGGCCGGGGTGCGGACGTGTACGGCGCCGCGACCTGTAGAGGCCGGCGTCCGCGTGGTACGATCGGGGCCCACGGCGGAGGTCTCATCCTGGCCGAGAAGCAGACGCGAGCCCACGCCGACGAGCCGGCGGAGAAGCTGCCGGAGCTCTTCGACCTGCACGTCATGATGTTCGCGGACCGCTCGGATGCGGTCGCCGTCGCGCTGCAGGAGGCGTTTGCGATCGATCGCGTGGTCGCGGCCTCCCTGCTCGCGGACACGCCTGTCGTGGTGAAACGTGCTGCTGATCCGGAGGTCGCGGCCGCGCTCTTGGACGTGTTGCAGAGGCTTGGTGCGCAAGTGGTGCTCCTGCCGTCGACCGGCGCGCGTGTCCCGCAAGCAGCGAGCGAAGCACCCCGCTCCGCGGCCCATCTATGGGGCGGCCTCGACCTCGCGCCCGTCGCAACCCCCGCTCCCGCGCACGAACCGGGCGCGTTCCAACAGGGCCCTGTGGTCGAGGCCGACGAGCCAGGCTCGGAGCTCGAGGAGGACCTTTCGGGCCCAACTGAGCCGATGCCTGACTTGGAGCTGGATCTCGGCACCGTGCGCGAGGAACACGAGCAACCCACGTCCGAGCCAGCGCGCGCCTCGCCGCCGCCAACGCGGTCGTTGGTCCCCGATCTCGGGCTGGGCACCGTCCCTCCGCTCCCGCAACCGCCGGCGCTCGGCGGGATCTCACTGCCGCCGTTGCCTGTTGCGGTCTCGCTCCCCCCCGCGGTTCCGACGCAGGCGCTGCGAGCCGCCGCGCCGCGCCCCGTGACACCATCGCCCGGTCGCAACGCGGCCACGCCCAAGCCGACAACCAAGTCCGCATCGCAGCCGCGCCACCGGCCGGACCCGGGAGCGCCGGTGATGCCCGAGCTGCGCCTTCCCGAACTGACGCCGGCACGGAGCGCGACCATGGCGAAGCCCGTCGAACGCTCGGTCGAGCCCGCCGAGCCGGAAGGCCAGCAGCTGCGGTCCCTGGCGGCCTCGCGTCCCGCAGCCGGCACCTCGTCCGGCAGCGGCCCATCGCGTTTCATGTCGCTCGTGGAGGTCGTGGCCGGCGTTCTCGTGCTCTATCTCGGCGTGCGCATGGACAACTCGGTGCTCTACGGCAATGCCAACTACCTCTCGCTTGCGATGCACGGGCTGGCGATCTACGGCATCGGCGCCGGGTTCGTGGGGCTGTGGCCGTGAGCCGCTGGCAGCCGCTGTGGCTGCTCGTCTCCTTCGGGCTGGCGGTGGCGGTCAATCACCTCATGCGCCCGCGCGTGACGTACGAGCTGAGCCCGGGCGAGCGCACGATGACCACCGGTGCGCTACACGTCGACGATTGGGGCGGAGCGCAGGACTTGAGGCTCGCAACGATTCACCTGGTCACGGGGCAGGTGCGGCGACCGTTCGCGGAGCCGTTCGTCGTGCAGGAGCTGTGGATGCGGAGCCCGGAACAAGAAGGGCAGGGCGGTCCAGACTTCGAGCTGTTCGTGGACTACGGGGCGCCGGGAGCCGAGCCGCGGGGCCCAGGTGACATCGTGGGGCGCGATCTGCCTGTGCTGCCCGCGGCGGCTGGCGGCAATGCGCGCTCACGGATTCGCTTCGTCGGTGCGGAGAAGGCGCTAGAGGTCACCCAAGGGCACGTCCGTCTCCGAGAAGCGCTGCCCACCGAGACCGCATCCATCTTTCGGGTCGACGGCGAGCTCGATCTCGTCCTGCCCAGCGACAACGGCCAGCGCAATGTCCACGGTCACTTCAACGCGCGCCTGGTCTGGGACCAGCGTTAAGCGACGA
>JBIOJD010000254.1:0-6027 GCA_044450485.1 Polyangiales bacterium
CTGCAGCACGCGGCATGCGTGAGGCCCGGCGTCGGTGTCGATCTCGAAGCGCTCCCCGCGCACGCGCCCTAGTCGCGAGAGGTGCAGCGCCACGCAGCGTATCCCGTTGCCGCACATCTCTGGCACCGAGCCGTCTGCGTTGGTGACCTGCATGCGGTATCGCCCCCCGTTCGTGTGGAGCAGCAGCACACCATCGCCGCCTACGCCGAGATGGCGATCGCACAATCGCGCCACGAGCTCGCTGCCGAGGCCGCCCGCTGCGTGCTCGGCTTCCACGATCAGGAAATCGTTGCCGAGGCCCTCATACTTGGTGAACGGCAGGCGCACGGCGAAATCTGTAGCACGTACCGCCGGCCGGCGCTGCCTCAGTGCACCATCACCAGTGTGCCGCGCTCGCTCGCCGTCGGGTGAACCGCGAACCAACCCGCGGGCAACGCAGGGCTCGTGAGCTCGAAGAGGAAACGTGCATCGCTCGGCGAAAGATTCACGCAGCCGCGGCTGTGCGTCTCGCCGAAGCGGTCGTGCCAGAAGGCGGCGTGCAGCGCAAAACCCTGCTTGAAGTACTGCACCCACGGAACGTGCTCGATCGCATAGCTCTGCTCGAGCGCGTAGCGCTCGGAGTCGCGCATGTCCGACTCGCGCAGCTTCACCCAAATGCGAAACGCGCCGCGTGGCGTGCGCGTGCCGGGCTTGCCTGACGAGATCAATGTCACGAAGACCGGCTCTGCACCTTGGTACGCGACCAAGATCTGGCGCGCGAGATCGACGTCGATGAAGCGCTCTCCCTGCACGAGCTCTGCCGGCGGAGGACGCAGCTCGGGACGAGCCACCGCACGCACCGGCAGGTACGTGGCGTCGCCCAGCTGCAACCACCCGTGCTCGGGCTCACCCGAGATCGTCACATGCTCGAGGCGCTTCGCTCGCCGAACAACCGCACCACCGGGCGCCGCGCGGACCTCGGCACCCTCTGCGATCACGAACCCTTGGCTCGCGAGCTCACCGTGCTGGAGATGGACGCCTGCAAACAGGCTCGCACGCATGGGTCGCAGCTCGTGCTCGCGCACATAGAGGCCCGACAGCGTGCGAACGAAGCCTACCCCGCTCTGGCCCACGCGACCTGCGACCGCCACCACGAAACCCTTTCCCAAAACCGTCGTGTACTCGCCTGTGAAGTAGTCATCGGTTGCGGCGTACGCATTTGTCGCGTCAGCGCTCGTCTGTAGGTACTCGAAGGGCAGATTGTCTTGCGCGGGGTCCTTTGTGGACACGACGGGATCGGCCACCGGCGTGAGATCGCGCTCGCACGCGAATGCATCAGGGCCCAGCGCCACGAAGTTTCCATCTCCGCAGCCTGCGCCCACCGCGCGGGCGTAAGGCGGCAAGCGTGCGCCGAGCAGAAGCGTGCCGCGGCGAGGCGCGCGTTCGTCTGCGGCGGCGTAGACCGGAATCTCGGGCTTCTGTGCCTCGAGCCCGCGTACCCACGTGGGCAACGGGGCGCTCTGCGCAAAGACCACGCTCACGAGCAACACGCCCGCGGCGCACGCAAGCAAGTGGCGCCCGCTATGCATCCTCGCGCAGCGCACGGATCGCACTTGCGTAGTCGGCATGGCCGAAGACAGCGCTTCCCGCCACGAGCACGTCCGCGCCCGCAGCAATCACCTGCTTCGCAGTCCGGGGCTTGATGCCGCCGTCGACCTCGAGGTCGATGGCGAGCCCGGACGCGTCGATCATCGCGCGCACCCGCTCCAGCTTGGGCAAGACCTCGGGGATGAAGGCCTGGCCGCCGAATCCCGGGTTGACGCTCATCACCAGCACGAGGTCGGTCTGTGGCAGCACATAGCGCAGGCACTCCTCGGAGGTGTGGGGGTTGAGCGACACGCCCGCACGCTTTCCGGTCGCCCGGATCTGCTGCAATGTGCGGTGCAAGTGCGTGCAGGCCTCCGCATGGACCGTGATGATGTCTGCGCCGGCCTTGGCAAAATCGTCCACGAAGCGCTCAGGCTCGACGATCATCAAGTGCACGTCGAGCACGCGGTCTGTCACCCGCCGCAGCGCCTCGACCACGAGCGGGCCGATGGTGATATTCGGCACGAAGCGGCCGTCCATCACGTCGACGTGGATGAAATCGGCGCCGGCGCGGACCACGGCCTCGACATCCGCGCCCAGGCGCTCGAAGCGGGCCGACAAGATGGAAGGTGCAACGCGAATCGGGCGTTTGGAGCGGGGCACGGCGGCAGTCAAGCGCCGCAAGTGCGCTGTGTCAACCGCTCGCGAGGTGCTGCGCAGGAGCGCCCACAGAGGTGCAGAAGCACCTGGCAGAGCCCACCCGCAGGCATGCTCTCGCGTACGGCTAGGCCGTGGGAATTACAGTGCATCGGAGCGGCTGCGCAGCTTGACGGACACGCTCGCCACAGCCCACAATCATCGGTTGAGGCTCGTCGCGGACAGCCCGGCCGTTCGCCAGCCTCGCCGTGCCCGCCCATGGCCGCTGCCGAGCACAAGTACCGCGTCATCAAGCGCCTCGAAGCGGGCGGCATGGCCGAGGTCTATCTCGGCGAAGCGGTCAGCGTGCAGGGCTTCAAGAAGCGCGTCGCGATCAAGCGCGTGCTGCCGCATCTCGCGCAGAACGAGAGCTTCATCGAGATGTTCCTCGACGAGGCGCGGCTGTCGGCGCGCCTGAATCACGCCAACATCGTCTCGGTCTTCGACATCAGCAAGCGCGAAGACACCTACTTCCTGATCATGGAGTTCGTCGAGGGGGTCAACCTCAAGCGCATCATGGAGAGCTTGACCAAGCGCGGTCAGCGCATGCCCTTGGGCGAGGCGATCTTTCTGTGCATCGAAGCTTGCCGCGGCTTGAGCTACGCGCACGAGCTCGCCGACGACACCGGCACGGCGCTCGGCATCGTGCACCGCGACATCTCGCCGCCGAACATCATGGTGACGCAGCGCGGCGAGGTGAAGCTCGCCGACTTCGGCCTGGCCAAGGCGAGCACGCAAATCCAAACCACCGATCCCGGCGTGGTCAAGGGCAAGTTCAGTTACCTATCGCCCGAAGCCACGCTCGGCGACGCCGTCGACGCACGCGCAGACATCTTCGCGCTCGGCATCGTGTTGTGGGAGATGCTGGCCGGCAAGCGCCTGTTCTGGGGCGAGAACGACTACGCGACGGTCAAGCTGGTGCAGAAGGCGAACGTGCCTCGGCTCGCGCCGCTCAACCGCGAGGTCGACGAAGCGTTCGAAGAAGTGCTGCTCAAGGCGCTCGCGCGCGACAAGAACGCGCGCTATCAGAACGCGCGCGATTTCGGCGGAGCGCTCTCGGACTACTTGTATCGGCACCAGCTCAACGTCACCTCGTACGATCTGGCGAATCTGGTCAAGTCTGTCACCAACGACGAGCTGCGCTCGACCGGTGACGAGCTGTCGCTGATCGATCGCCTGATCCAAGAAGAGCTCGACGAGAGCGTGGGCATCGGCTCGCAGAGCGGCAGCATTCCGAAGCAGCAATCGAGCGCCGAGATGCAGCTCCGCGCGGGTGAGAGCTACGAAGACCCGGCCAGCTGGTTCAGCGACGACGCGGACGTTGCGGGCCGCAGGACGGCTGCCAGCGCGGAGCCGGAACGCGAGGCACCGCAGTCGGGATCGTGGCGCGAGTCCGGGATTCCACCCGAGATCTCGCCGCCGCCTCAACCCGCGGCCGCCCTTCGCGACTCCGAGGTCGAGGCGCTCTCGTCCGGGAGCGAACCTGCAGCCGAGCCAGCGGCACCGGCCGCACCTGCGCTCGCAGAAGCCCCCAAGCCAAGCGCTGTCGCCGCCAAGAGTCCCGGCGCGGGCCGCTACGTGATCTACGCCCTGCTCGCTGGCGCCCTCGCCGCACTCGCTTGGGTGGGAACGAAGCTGCTCTAAGACGCTCACGCCGCGCGGCGAACGCGGGCGATCTTGCGCTTCAGGTCCACGATCTCGGCGTTGCGCAGAGGCCTGCCGCCGTAGCGAGCCTCGAGGTAGGAGCGCGTGACTGCATCCACCTCGGCGTGCTCGGCGAAACCCTGCGCGCGCAGCTCTCGCGCGTGCTCGAGCGGCGTGAGGGACGGCGGGCGCGGGTGACCGCGGCGCCGCAGCGCGCGCTCGAGCTCTGCGTACAACGCGACGACCCGAGCTTGCTGTTGTGAGAGCTGGCGGCCGCCCTGGCCCGACCGCGGCCGCAGCAACTTGAACAGCGCATACGCGAGAAGCGCGAGAAGCGCAGCCAGGCCGAGCCAGCGCGCCACCGTGCGCCAACCGATGTGCGGACCAAAACCGTGCACACCGCCGGCCCGATCCGAGAGCCCCCGATGCCCGGGCCCGCGCAACGACTCGATCAGCGCCGCGAGCTTGCGCAACATCCCCACCTGCGCTCGCAAGTCATAGCCCACCACGCTCGTCATCCAGCGAGTCCGCACCGCGTCGATCAGCGCGTTGAGATCGTTCCACAAGCCTTCGCGCGGCCCAGCGTCCGCGCGCGCGGACGGCGTCGGATCGAACGTGACCCAGCCCTGGCCGTGCAGATAGACCTCGACCCAGCTGTGCGCGTCGCCCTGACGCAGCGCGTAGTAGCCGCCGTACGGATTGTACTGTCCACCCGCAAAGCCCGTGACGTTGCGCGTAGGCACACCCTGCGTGCGCAGCATGATGGCCATCGCCGTCGAGTAGTACTCGCAGTGGCCGCGCTTCTGCTCGAACAGGAACACGTCGAGCGGGATGCGCTTGCCCACGTTGGGCTGCTGCAACGAGTACGTGTACTCGCCGCGCTTGAGGAAGCGCTCCACGCGCAGCGCTTTGTCCTCGTCGCTGATGGCGTCACCGACCACGCGTCGCGCCAGCGCCGCCACGCGCTCGTGACCCAACGGAACTTGCAGGTACTCGGCGCGATGCTCGTTTGCGATCGGCAGGATGCCGCTCTCGGCCGGGTCGGTCGTGACGTAGACGGTGTACACGAGGCCCAACCCGTCCGAGCTCTCGTACCGCACGTCGAGACCTGGCGAGTGAATCAGCGCGCGCTCGATGCTCTCGCCGCTCGACACGCGCGGCGGAACCGAGAGCGCCACGGTGCCCGCGGGCAAGAACACCACGGACTCGTCGAGATGGTCGAGCACCACCCGGAACTGGCGATCTTCTCTCAAACGAGGAAGACGTCTAATCGCGTAGAGATGAGGCCCTGACCGCGGCAGGGGCTGCGCGCCGGATGATGAGCGGCTCCACACCCGACCATCGTAATAGTCGAACGACGTGCCGCGCAGGCGCAGCACCAGGCGCGGCGCACGCTCGTCGACCTTCGGCAGCGGCATCACGCGAACGACGACCGTGGGATCGTCCCTTATCAGCCCGAAGCCACCCAGCTCCACCTGATTGCCGAACCCTGCCACGCGCTGCCCGCTGTCGCGCTGGAAGCTCAAGAAGCCCTGCCCTCCGCGTGGAATGGTGATGAAGATCGCGAGCGTCATCGCGAACAGCGGCAGCGAGAGCAGTGCCGTGCCCACGAGAAAGCTCGGCCCTACCACGCGCTTGCTCGCAAGCACGCGGCGCACCGCGCTGCGCGCTGTGGGATCGGCGTCGTTCTGGGCCGGATAGTTGCCCTCGATCTCACGGCGCAGGTGCGACAGCGCGAGCATCCAAGGCGTCGCGATCACGAAGCCGGCGAAGATCGCGGCATAGCCGAGCGTGGTCGAGAGCACCGTCGCCGCGATCAAGTGCAAGAACGAGAGCACCGCGATCTGCTGATAGTCGACCGCAGTACGCCGGTTGCTCAGGCGCGAGATCTGCAAAAACGCGGCGAACTCGATCGCCATCGCGAGCGTGGGCTGGGCGGCGACCCCTCGCAGCACTTGGATCGCGAGAAACGACACCACGGCTACAGTCCACGCCGGCGCGTAGCTCGGTCGGCTCAGCACTTTCTCCTCGGCGAACCAGCTCGCGACATAGCCGACGAAGATCAGCACCAGCGTGAAGTCCGAAAGCTCGCTGCCGAGCGAGAGCGCGACCAGGCCGAGC